>JBBIJG010000170.1:0-6224 GCA_037446095.1 Caldilineae bacterium | reverse complement strand
CGTCGCCGGGCTAGAGCCTTCCGAAGTGGGGCTGCGTTTGGACGAGGAATACGGCATCCTGTGCCGTGTGGGGTTACACTGTGCGCCTGCAGCGCACAAAACCATCGGCACTTTCCCGGTGGGTACGGTGCGCTTCGGGCTGGGGGCTTTTAACACGCTGGAGGAGGTAGAGAGAACAATGGAAGTAGTGAAGCAAGTGGCAAGAAAAAGGTAGTGAGTCCTTCAGGTTAGGGCGAGGCTGATCTTGAGGCACTCGTCTATCTTGGCCATTGCTTCGGAGGGGAAAGAACCAAGCTTGCGGCGGATTCGGCCTTTACCTAAAGTGTAGATCACGCTGCAGTCCACAACAGAGTCTTTAGTCAGGCCCGCTTGTCTTCCCACGAATGAATCGGCCTTGATTTCATACTGAGTGGGAAGCAGATGATAAGGCACTCTAGCGGAGATGGCTACTACAATCAAATTGCCGCTCACTTTGTTGGCAACGTTGTTCTGGACTACCCCAACAGGACGGACCTTGGAACCAGTTACGTCGGCAAAAGGCAGGTCTGCCAGGAGCACATCGCCACAGAGATAGACATCCGTGTTAGACATCTTCATACTCGCTCCAATCTTCGTTGGGGTCAAGAACTTCTGCTACGTAGTGTACTGATTCCTCAGCCAGGCGAGCGTGTTCTTCGGCCATTTCCTTATAGGCTTCAGCCCACAACCGCTCCTGTTCGGCCAAGGCAGTAGTGCGCTCTCGCTCCAAGCCCTCTCGAAGGAATTGGTTTACCATTTCTTTTAGAGTCTTGCCCTGTTGCACAGCAAGAAGCTTCAGTTCCTGGTGCAACTGGGCAGGGACGTAAATGGATTTCATGGCCATTACCATCACCTCCTGAAGACGATTATAAGAAAAAAAGTCAAATGGAAACAAAGATGAGCGAGAGGCTGTATGACATTGTGCTCTTCTACTCAACCAACCACGCTTTGCGGGCAGAGAAGGTTCTGCTAGGGGCAGGTATACCCTGCAAACTAATCCCCGTTCCCCGCCACCTCAGCTCCGACTGTGGGGTGTGTGTCCGCATCGAGCGAGCTGACCGAGATGCGGCGCTTCGGGCGTTGGAGAACGCCTCCGTGGAGTTGGAGGGTATTCACGAGATCTAGGGGGAAAACATGGCTGAGATTGTTGATGCTCGGGGGCTGCCCTGCCCCCAACCGGTTATTATGACCCGCCACGCGCTGCAAAAGGGCGACGCGGTGACGACCATTGTGGACAACGAAACGGCCCAGCGCAACGTGACCCGCATGGCCAAGAAGGCTGGATGGACCGTGCGGACTGAAGAGCGGGACGATGGCATCTATCTGCACATCAACCGGGAGCGAATACCCCTCGAGGAGACAGTGTCGCTGCCAGCGAGTGCTCCAACCGAAGGGCCGTTGGTGTTGGTTATACCCAGCGAGTTCATGGGCCGAGGGGAACACCCCGAACTGGGGCAGATCCTCATTCGGGGTTTCTTTCATACTCTGGGTGAGGTGGAACCTCTGCCCGACACGATCATCTTCTTCAACAGTGGAGTCAAGCTGGTGGTGGAGGGTTCGCCTGTGGTGGAGGATCTGCAGGCGTTGCGTGACCGAGGGGTGGAGATCCTGGTCTGCGGCACCTGTCTGGGGCACTACGAACTGAACGAGAGGGTAGCTGTGGGCGAGGTGTCCAACATGTACACCATCGCCGAGACGATGTTAAGGGCGGGGAAAGTGGTAGGACTGTGAAGTGAGGACTTGTCCTCTGTTACTGTTCTGCTCGCCTTGCCGCCAGACGGTAAGCCTCGAACCCGGCCCGCTTGGCGATGGCAATCACCCAAACGATACGGTTTGTCTCATCCACCCGGTAGACGATGCGATAACGCTTGCCACCGAGGTAAAGTGAGCGATACCCCGTCAGGTCAATGCCGTACTTATGGCCCAGAGGTTTGCCAGCCAAGGGGTGATGCTGTAGCTTGCGAAACTGCTTGGCTGCTTGTCTCTGGAGAGATTTATCCAGGCTGGCCAGGTCGGAGCGGACATCGGGGTGAAGTTTCACCTGGTATCGGGTGTTCATTTTACGCCTCGATACCCAACTCCTGCAGCACGTTGTCCAAGTCTAGATACTCCTCCGGCCTGACCCGCTCCCGTGTCTCAATGAGGCGTGCCAGGGTGATATGTTCTATCATTTCTTCTAACGCCAGTAAACGCTTGTATTCCTCAAGGCTGATGAGTACCGCTTCGATCTTGCCCCGGCGCTGGATGAACCACCGTTGCTCCGGTAGCTTATCCAGCAGGCGGGAAAACTCAGCCGTTGCCTTGGTGCTGGTGATCAGCTCATTGGGGGAGAGCAATATTTCAGCCATTATAATGTTCCTTTTTATTGCTATTTTAAATGGGCTTTTTAATCCTGGTTAAAATTATATCTAGAATCTGGTGAATAGTCAAGTGGAATCCGAGGGAGGATGTATGACTCGCGAGGAGATACGCTTAACGGCGCTGACCAGCGCCGCCGGTTGAGCGGCCAAGAGGGGCCCTGAGGCTCTGGCGCAGGTCCTGCGCCCTTTGCAAAATCTGTTCCGCCCAGAGGATTACCCCAACCTGCTGGTGGGCCTGGAGGTAGCCGACGATGCGGCCGTCTACCGCCTCAGCGATGAGCTGGCCGTCATCCAGACCCTGGACTTTTTCACCCCCATCGTAGACGACCCCTATGAGTATGGGGCCATCGCGGCAGCCAATGCCATGAGCGACGTCTATGCTATGGGCGGCGAAGTGGTGCTGGCTCTCAATATCGCCGCCTTTCCGCCCCACCTGCCGGCCGAGGTGGTTGCCGAGATCCTGCGTGGCGGGGCGGAGAAGGTGGCCGAGGCCGGTGGTGTCATCGCCGGTGGCCACACCATTGACGACGAGGAGCCCAAGTACGGCCTGGTGGTCATGGGCTTTGTCCACCCCGCCCAGGTCACCACTAAAGCCGGAGCCAGGCCGGGCGATGTCCTTGTGCTGACCAAACCCCTGGGTGTGGGCATCATCACCACCGCGGCCAAAGGCGATGCGGCCGACCCGGCTCACCTGCGCCGGGCCGTAGAGAACATGCTGACCCTCAACCGTAAGGCTGCCCGGTTGATGCGACAGGTCGGCGTTCACGCCGCTACGGACATCACCGGCTTTGGCTTTCTGGGCCATTCTTCCGAGGTGGCGGAGAAGAGCGGCGTGGGCCTGCGCTTCTTCGTGGACAGGCTGCCCTTCCTGGATGGAGCCCTGGCCTACGCCGACAGTTGGCTCTTCCCCGGTGGAGCCTGTCGCAACCAGGATTTTTACGGGCCTGGCGTCCGCTTCGCGCCCGGTGTCTCAGAGGAAGTGCAGATGTTGCTCTTTACCCCAGAGACGTCGGGGGGGCTGCTCGTTGCTCTGCCACCGGAGGCATGGGAACGGCTACGGGCGCTGTGCGACGCTGAAGATCAACCGTATTGGATGGTGGGAGAAGTGGTCGAGGGTGAAGGGATCGAGGTTTTGAGCTGAGGTTAGGACCCTGCCCAAAGTCTTCCCCCCATTCAGCTTTCCGTCACGTGAGCCACCAATTCGACCACGTCCCAGACCTGCATCCTCACCTTCTCCCGGCGGGTGCCGGCCGTCAGGGTGCGTTTGCACTGTTGGCAGGCTGAGAGAAGCACCTGAGCCTCCGTAGCCTGGGCCTGTTGGAGGCGACGCTTAGAGACGGCAGCCACCAGTTCGGTGTCGGCCATCTCTACATCCCCGCCTCCACCACAGCAAAGCGCATACTCCCGAATCTCCGCCATCTCTTTGAACTTGATGCCTGGTATGGCGCGGATGACGTTACGGGGAGCATCGTAGATGCCACTGGTACGCCCCAGGTCGCAGGGATCATGGTAGGTGACGGGCCGGTCAAAGGGGCCTAGCCTGATCTGCCCATCAGCGATCAACTTCTCCAGCCATTGCGTGGTATGTTTGACTTCAAAACCCAGCGGCTCACCCAGAACTTCTGGATAAGTGTGGGCCCAGGTGTGGAAACAGGAAGGGCAGGCAGCTATCAGCGTTTTGGCCCCCAACTTGCGGACAGCAGCCACATTGTGGGCAATCAGTTCTTTGGCCGCCGAGCCCATGCCGGCGATGATCAGCGGGAACCCACAGCACCACTCTTCCGCCCCCATCGTGGCAAAGTCAACCCCGGCTTTTTCCAGGATCTGCACAAAAGCCTGGGGGATCACATAGGTCAGGGGGTAAAATGAGGCCGTACATCCGACAAAATAGACCACCTCTGCCTGCTCTTTGCCCCGTACCCCCTCGGGCACCCTCTCCAGGTTTTCGCTCCAGATGAGGCGGTCTTGGGCCGGGTCGCCGGAGATGTTGTATTGGGCTGCCACGTTTGCCCGCAGGTTTTCCATCACCTGGGGATAACTTCCCAGCTTCACCAGTTGCTCGCGCATGGCGATCCACAGCGAGCGGGTGTCAAGATGCACCGGGCAGACCACTGCGCAGCGTCCACAAAGGGTGCAGTCATAGGTCCCTCGCGACCAGCGCTTGATGCCCTCCTCTGTTGGTGGGCGGTTCCCAAAGAGACGGGCCAGGAAGCCACCATACTGGCCTTTGACGAAACTTCGGAGAGTGTGGATTTTGTCCAGGGGTGTGATCTCGTCTCGTTCCGCCACGGCGAAAGTAGGACACCATTTGATGCATTCGCCACAACGGGTGCTGGCGTCCAGTTCCATCAATTGTTTGAAGCTGAAGAGTGACAGATCCAGCTCAGGCATAATGCCCTCCTTCCTTAAAGCCAGCTCTTTTCGGAACAGAGTTGACCACAGCAATCACGGGGCTGACCAGTATGTGGAAGAATTTGCTGAAAGGCAGGTAGAGCAAGGCAAGCGAGCAGATTCCCACGTGAAAGAAGAAGAGCCAGAAATGGATGGATTCCCAGGGCCAGTTTAAGGGTTTGATCAACAAAGCGAGGGGATACCCTATAAAGGAATAGCGGGCCAGAGAAGGCGGCACATTTTCAAAGAGGAGGCGCATGGCTTCAAGGGGATAGCCGGTTACAAGGATCGCCAGTACAGCAACGATAAGCAGAGTGTCGGGCGCTGTGGTGCGCAACTGGGCCGGCCGGGCAATGAAGCGTCGAACCGCGACGATGATCCCGCCGCAGAGGATAGGCAAACCGCCTATCTCGTTCATCAGGGCCATAAGAGGCGTATCTTTGTTGGTAATAAACAATACCAGAGGAGTCTCGAGATGCAGAAAGTGCTTCAGTATTTCCTCAAAGAATCCGGTGATGGTAGACAGGAGGCCCAAAAACAAGAAAGGCAGGAACATGCTGGCATGAGCTATCCAACGTAACTTGTCCTCCTGCCAGAGGCGACGGTGCAGCAGCCCGTCAAGGACGAAGGCTCCCAGTAAAGGCCGAAACCCGGCGCCGCAGGCTGTACGCCAGGTAATTTTGAACAGAGCGACAATCTTTGCTCCCATGGGCAGATCGGCCCTCCCGTTCACCTTGCCCCTCAGCCAGACGGAGACGCTCATCCACAGCCCGATAAGGCCTATGGTTATGATAATCAAGTGAGATGTCCAGAACAAGGCAAGTCTGCTCATGCCTCTCTCCTTTTCCTAATTGTGAAATTTGGCTCAATTATAGCACGGGAAGTGGAAATTGTCCAGATAAACTTGCACGGGGAGACGAGTCATGGTATAATAAATTCGTCGAGCCGTTAGCTCAGTCTGGTTAGAGCACCTGCCTTTTAAGCAGGGTGTCGAAGGTTCGAATCCTTCACGGCTCACTGGCAGAAACTACGTGGCGCTGGGCCAACACCGATTTCCAAGAAGGGAGTTGTTCATGGCGGTAGACCGCCGCCACGACGGAGGGCGAATTTCAAATTTGCCCTCCGAGCGCAGAGGGCTGGGGGCTTGAACTACCCCGTCGTTAAAATCGGCGGGGTAGTTCGTTTGGAATCCTTCACAGTTTAGGACGGAGGTGACTATTCAGGCTGGCGGTTCAAACCGCGCCTTTTGAGCCCTTGGCTGGTTGTCCGCTTTCGCGGACAGGATTACGTCCACGCCGGTGGACGCTTGGCTGCAAGTCCATGAGGGGCGATTTCAATCGCTGGACATGGTAGCCTGAATAGCTTGGACGGAGAAAGATTTTGCTGAAGAAACATAAGCCGGACCTGCTCGTCGTTTTGCTGCTTTTGCTCCTTCCCCTCATTTTCTTCTGGCCC
>JBBIJG010000169.1:0-6234 GCA_037446095.1 Caldilineae bacterium | reverse complement strand
CTGCACCCCCGTCGAAGGCTTGCCTAAAAGTGGCAAAAACTTTTGGCGAGCTACTCAGGCAGTCGTTTTCTTGAAGCTCGCCTATGCCGCAGACTTACCACGGAAATGGTACGGGGAGGTATAAGGGATGAGCCCAGGGGCGAGAAAGAAAATCCTCATCATTGATGATGAACCTGGCGTGGTCGAGATCTTGCGGGTGAATCTGGAATGGGAAGGCTATGACATTTGTGAGGCTTTCGATGGGCGGGAGGGATGGGAGAAAGCTCGCTCCGAAAAGCCCGATTTGGTCATTCTGGATGTGATGATGCCCCAGATGAGCGGCCTGGAGTTGCTGACTCGCCTCAAGGCCGATCCCCAAATCTGCGCGGTGCCTGTGCTCATGCTGACCGTCAGAGCCGAAGATGGGGATGTCGTCCAGGCATTGGAGAAGGGAGCCGTCGAGTACCTGACCAAACCCTTCGAGCCCCTCAACCTGATCCGGGTGGTGAGGAAAATCCTGGAAGAATTGGATCAGCCAGGCCGAGAGGCCCATCGCCAACATCTTATAGAGCAGATGAGACCTTCAAATATAACCTGATCGGGAGGTCGTGATGTCATCCTCTACAGTCAAATCCTACCCCACCGTACTGGTCGTCGAGGACGAGCCCGGCTTACTGGAGATCCTGGCCCTCCACCTGGAAAGTTCAGGTTACCGGGCCGTGACAGCCGCCGATGGCATAGAAGCCTGGCGCAGATTCGAGGAGGAGCAACCGGACCTGATCCTCTTAGATCTGAAACTGCCGGAGATATCCGGTTTCAGGCTGTTGGAACTCTTTCGGGATAGTTCCAAGACGATCCCGGTGATCGTGCTCACCGCTTTCGACTTTGCCGAAGCCGAAGAAGTATCGCGCTTTGGGGTGCAGGGCTTTATCACCAAGCCCTTCGCCCCAGAGAAGGTAGTGGGGTTGGTGGGGGATGTGCTGGCCCAGAGGAGATAGGGCACGGTGATAAGGAGCGAGGATCGCCACTCCCCCCAGGATGGGACAGAGATGCTGGAGGTCATCCGCCGCCTGGCCTCGATTCTGAGCGCTCCCCTCGATCTGCCGAAAGCCCTGGAGGCAGCCCTCAAAGAAGTGGGGCCTTCCCTTGGGGCCCAGGCGGCAGCGTTGCTGACAGTGGATCAGACTCAGAGAGCCCTTCGCTTTGAAGCGACCTGGGGCCTGAGCCAGCGCTACATAGAGACCAGCGAGGCGGAGTCCGTCCATATCTCCCCCAGCGGCAGAATCCTGGGCCACAGCCCTGCCGCGCGAGCCCTACGGGGGCGGGCGACCATCTGTCTGGCCGATGTGCAGGCCGATCCCGCTTTCGCCCCGTGGCAGGCCCTGGCTCAGGAGGAGGGTTATCGTGCCGTGGCCTTCACTCCGCTCCTGTTTAAAGAGAGTGCCATTGGCATCCTGGGGGTCTATTTTGCCGAACCCTATACCCTGAATGAGAACCAGGTCCGGTTCCTGGAGGCTGCGGCGGCTCTCGTGACCACAACCATGGAGAGCGCCTATCTTCTCCAGCGCGAACAGCAAAGAAGGCACGAAACCGCGATTTTGCTGGATATTACTCAGGCGGCCACCTCCTCCCTGGAACTGGACGAGGTGCTGGAGAGGGTGGCGGAGCGAGCGGCCAGGCTGACCGGGGCGGACCGCTGTGTCCTGTGGCTGCTTAACCCGGAGAAGGATAAGCTGATTCCCGCCGCACTTTTCGGTATGGATGAGGCTTTCACTGCCCATTGGAAAACGCAGCCCCTCATCCTGGAAAACGAGCCTCTCTCTAGGGAAGCCATCTCCAGCGGCCGGCCAGTCGTGGTGGCCGATGCCTGCACTGACCCCCGAACCGACAAAAAAGCCGTAGAATTCTTCGGCGATAAGTCTATCCTGGTGGTTCCTCTGCTCAGTCAAGGCGAGGCCATCGGCACCCTTTTTTTAAATTACATCCGCCAACCGCATCGCTTCACCGCCGAAGAGATTGGCATGACGATGGGTATCGCGGCCCAGGCCGCAGCCGCCATCGCCAATGCTCGCCTCCATAAGGAGATACGTCAGCGCGCCGCCCAGTTGGCCCTGGTCAGCCAGGTGGCCCGACGGGCCGCCTCGATCCTGGACCTGGATCAGCTCCTGCAAGGGGTGGTCACGGCCATTCAACAGAGCTTCAATTACTACCATGTGGGTTTATTCTTGCTGGATGAAGTGGCGAGCGAACTGAAGATGAAGGCGATCGCCGGCGGCTTTGTCACCCTGGCTCCGCCGGATCACCGTCTGGCTCTGGGGGAGGGAATGGTCGGTTGGACAGCCCAGACCGGCCAGCCTCTCCTGGCCAACGATGTGAGCCGGGAGCCCCGCTATGTCTTGGGCATCTTGCCGGAGCCCCTCACCCGAGCAGAGTTGTGCGTGCCCCTCAAACTGGCCGGCAAAGTGATTGGGGTGCTGGATGTCCAGAGCAGTCAGTTGAACGCCTTCGACGAGGCTGACCTCATGGCTATGGAAACCCTGGCCGATCAGATTGCCGTGGCCATCGAAAACGCTCAGCTCTACCAGGAGGTCAGAGAGAGCCTGAGCAGGGCTATCGAATCGGAGGCTCGCTACCGCGAGATGAGTGAAAACGCCAGGGATATAATTATCCATCTGGACCTGGCAGGGCGCCTCATTCTGGTCAACGAAAAGGCCGAAGAAGTATCCGGCTACCCCCGCCAGGAGCTTCTTGGGCGGCCCGTCACCGATTTCATTTGCCCTGAGTATATGGAAGATGCTCAACGACAGGTGGCCCTGGCTATGGTCAACCGGGCTGCTGGCCAGACCTACGAGATCGAATTCTTCAACCGGGCTGGCGAGCGGGTGCCGATTGAGCTGACGGCTAACTTTATAGAAGAAGATAACCATCAGGGTGGCCGGGTTCTGACAGGGCTTCAGATCATCGCCCGGGACATCCGTGAACGCAAGCGCCTGGAAGCAGAGAGGGTCCGGCTGCTGGCCGAAAGCCAGCGCATGAGCGAGCGGCTGCGGGCCTCCTTCTACCAGGTGGGAGCAGCTCTGGCTTCCAGCCTTGACCTGGATGAGGTGTTGCATCTCATTGTTGAGCTGGCCGCCGGCTTGCTGGATGCGGAGGTCTGTACCCTGCGCCTGTTGGACGAGCAGACCGGCGAGTTGCTCCTGCGGGTGGCCAGGGGCCTCAGCGACCAATGGGCTCAGAAAGTGACGCCCAAAGTAGGCCAGGGCCTGGTCGGCCTGGTTGCCGCCCAGGGAGTGCCCCTCCATGTACCCGATCTTCAGAGCGATCCTCGCACGGCCTATCCCGAACTGGTGGCCGAAGAAGGGCTCCACGCTTATCTGGGGGTTCCACTTTTGCTTCACAACAAAGTGATCGGCGTGCTTTCCCTCATCCGGAAGACCCCCTTTCCGTTCACCTCTTTGGAGGTCGAACTGCTCTCGTCCTTTGCTCATCAGGCCTCGGTGGCCATTGAACGGGCAGAACTCTTCGCCACGGTGCTGCGAGAGAAAAAGGAAAGTGAAGCCATCATCCACAACGCAGCCGATGGCATTGCGGTCATTGACCGGCAGAGACGGATTGTGGACATCAATCCGGCTTTGGAGCGGCTCCTCGGCTGGTCCAGGGAAGAGGTCCTGGGCATGCCTTGCGCCGAACTGCTCTACAGCCGCAGCCCCGGTGAGGACATCTGTGAGAAGGGTTGCCCCTTCAGTCCAACAGCCGCCCAGAGCGACTCCTTGCTGGTCGAGCATCCTATTTTTACCTCCGATGGTCGCCAACTCGAGGCGCAGGTCAGCTACGGCCTGATCCTCGACGAGACGGGAGAGGTCAGCCGTGTCATTGCTGCCATCCGGGATGTCTCCAAACAGAAAGAGCTAGAGCGGATACGTTCGGAGTTCGTGTCCACCGTCTCCCATGAATTTCGGACCCCCCTGGCTTTGATCAAAGGTTACATCGCCACTCTCCTGCGTCAGGATTTGGCTCTGGGCGATGAAACCCGGCAGCGTTTTCTCAGAAACATTAATGAGGCAGCCGACCGTTTGACCCGATTGATTGACGAACTGCTGACCCTCTCCCGCCTTGAGGCCGGACGTCTGGAACTCGATCTGCGCCCCCTGGACCTGGGAGAACTGGTGACAGGGGTGCTGGACCGGTTGCATCTGGAAGCCGGCCACTGCCAACTGGTAGCCCAACTGCCTCCCCAGAAGCTGCTTATCCAAGCAGATTCCGACAAGGTCGAGCGCGTGCTGTTGAACTTGCTGAGCAATGCCATCAAGTTCTCACCGGAAGGCGGAACCGTCACCGTTGAGGTTCAGCATACCGAGGATCCACCGGGTGTTCTGGTCAGTGTCACCGATCAGGGCAGCGGTATCCCTCCGGCACACCTGAGCCACATCTTCGATAAATTCTATCGGGCGGGAGATGAGCTGGTCAAGAAGGCGGGGGGTGTGGGCCTGGGACTTTATATTTGCAAAAGCATTGTGGAACAGCATGGGGGACGCATCTGGGTTGAAAGCACGCCGGGTCAGGGTAGTACCTTCAAATTCACTCTGCCCCAGCATGGCCCGGCACAGGGAGATACGGTTCGGACCTGAGCGAATTTGACATCAAATCGGTCTGCTGGTAAAATACTGGTGGGAACGGGGCGCATTCGTCTAGCGGCCTAGGACACCGCCCTCTCAAGGCGGAGATCGGGGGTTCAAATCCCCCATGCGCTACCTCTAAACTCAGTGCTCATCCGAAAACCCGTAGGGCAGGCTTTCTAGCCCGCCCGGGCAGCCTGTGTTTTCAGATAGGTTCTTAGTGCATCCCGTGGGGGATGCATTTTTTTCTTTCTTGACATAGAACAGACGTTCGTGGTATAATAGAGGTGATTTTCCGAATGGATGAAATAAAAGGGGGAAAACCATGGCTCTGTCACAAAGGCAGCAGAGGATCCTGGAGTTCATTCGGCAGTTCACCCTGGAGAACGAATACCCGCCCACTATCAGGGAAATCGGCACGGCAGTGGGCATCTCCTCCACCTCGGTGGTCAACTACCATCTGAACGTTCTGGAACGCGAAGGCTATATCCTGCGCAACAAAGAGGTTTCGCGGGGCATCAGGTTGAGAGAGGGCCTCAAGGAACTGGCTGCTCATGACATCGTGAGGGTGCCTCTTCTGGGACGCATTGCTGCCGGTGCGCCTATCCCCGTGCCCGACAGCGGCCTCTCACCTTTTGGCGAAAGCATTGAACTGACGCGGGCTATCGTCAGAGAAGAGGAAGGGATTTACGCCCTGGAAGTGCGCGGCGACTCTATGATTGATGCGTTGATCAAT
The DNA here is from genome assembly GCA_037446095.1 of Caldilineae bacterium. GTDB lineage: Bacteria > Chloroflexota > Anaerolineae > E26-bin7 > E26-bin7 > E26-bin7. The sequence continues at coordinate 903 of JBBIJG010000169.1, read as the reverse complement.
GATGGGGACATCGTGGTCATGAAGCACCAGCGAGAGGCCAATAACGGTGAACTGGTTGCTGTGTGGCTGAAAGATGAGAAAGAGACGACTCTCAAACGCTTCTATCACGAAGGAAGCCGTGTGCGCCTACAGCCAGCCAATCCCACTATGGCGCCCATCTATGCGGACGCTTCCAATGTAGAGATCCAGGGCAAAGTGATCGTCGTCATCCGCCAGCTTCATTAATCGTGTACCGTCCCCTCGGGCAGGATAGTTCCCGTCAGGAGGGATGCGCCCAGCATGGGCAATTCGACCCTGGCCCCCCCAAATTAGCCCGGCTCGGGTTGGCCTCCCCAAGAATGGTTCCTTCCAGGCTGGCCTCAAGTCGACCCCGGTCAGGTCTGCTTGCAGGAGGTACACCTCTTTCAGGTTTGCTCCGCGCAGGATAGCCCCGTGCAAATTGACCCGGCTCAAATTGAATCCCCTCAGGTCCAGGCCGCTCAGCTCACAGCCCTGGAAAAATGTAGGGCAAATCTGAGATTTGCCCTACGCTCACCCCATTTTCATCCGAACGCCAGCTCATGGGGAATTCCCTCCCCGACACTGAATCGGGCTGCCACGCGCGCAATCGGCTTGAGCCGATTGGCACCTCTTCCTGAGCCCAGATTTCAGCGCCGCTTACGGCGGTCCACAGCGCTGTGCGCAGCGCGCAGGCATTGGCCCAACTGGAACAATCACCGTTGCTCCGGTCGGTGGGTGCAGCGTAGAGGAGGGTAGAGTCGGCGTGTGGCAACAGTCGGCTGACCCGGCCCTTCCCTTCTCGACCCCCTCCCCAGCCCTCCCCCGAAGCGGGGAGGCCTCACCTCCCCCCCTGGCCCCCTCCCCTCCTTTCCCAGAGGGAGAGGGGAGGGGGAGGTGGCGGGG
>JBBIJG010000168.1:3123-6241 GCA_037446095.1 Caldilineae bacterium | reverse complement strand
CGCCCAACCAATTGTACCACAATGTGCCACTCCGGTCAATGAAAGTAGCTACGCAGTGAGTCTTCAAAGAACCGATTTTTATCGCCGCGCACGCTGCGGACATCTGCGCTCTCAAGCACTCTCGGCAGTGAGTAACTCCAAGGGCGTAAATCCTGTCAAGGAGAGCGTCGCTCGGGCTTTCGCAGCGGTTGGCCAGTAGTAGGAAGCCAGCCCGATTTCGCGGAGTTCGTAAGGAGCACCACATAGGGCCAAAGGAAAAAACAGTCCCGGAGTGCAACTCCGGGACATCATAAGGTGGGGCCTGCCAGCAGGCAGGCGGATCCGCAAGCCCCTGCTCCCTGCCAACTTATCCCTTTCGCGCTGTTGGCCTCCAGTTGCCCTCAGTTGTGCGGCGCTCCGGCCCGAATCCACTCGATGACCACCTGGACCTGCTCCTGGGGGAGCAACTGGGTGATGGGCATCTGAGAGCCTATGGTCTGGGTGCCCAGCATTTTCTGCACCAGCAGGCTGCCCTCGGGATCGCCGGGGATGACCACCGGGGCGTGGTCGCCACTTTCCATCACGCTGGCGTAAGAGGAGCCATCCCACCCGCCGAGCGGCTGGGTCGCGCTGTGGCAGGCGACACACTGTTTCTGGAAGAGGGGCAGGATGTCGGCCGCAAAACCGGGCACCTTCACCGCTCTGGGTGTCGGCTCACCCGGCTTTTCCCAGGCCCGAATGAAGGCCACCAACCTGTCAATTTGCTCAGCAGTCATTGCCCCACCCTGTTCCTCGCTCCAGGGCGGCATATTTTTATGCCCCCGAGCGATGACCTGGCGAAGGTGGTCGTCATCGTGGGTGGCCAGGAACTCTTCTGAGTTCAGGACCACAGGCACATTCGGGGCTCCCTGGGCATTGGCTCCATGGCAGAAGGCACAATAACGGGCGTACAGGGTCTCCCCGCCCAACTCCACCTGGGGGGCGGTGGCTTCCCAGGTTCTGATGAAAGCGACGAGGGCGTTGATCTCGGCGTTCGATAGCTCGTTGGCAAAGGTCGGCATCCCTTGCTCGGGCCTCCCTTGGGCGATCAATTGGTACAGCAGCGTATCGTCCGTGCGTTCCAAGAACCCTTTGGAGTTCAGGGCCAGTGCGATGGCGTCCGTGCCCTCGCCGTTGGGTCCGTGGCACCCGGCACAGTATCGGGCATATAGGGAAGCAGCCTCAATTACCGGCGTGGCCGTAGGCAGCAGAGGGGCCGTCTTTTCCCAATTCCGGATGAAAGCCACCAGGTCTTCGATCTGGTTGTCACGTAAGGGGCCGCCCTTCTCCTGGGCATAAGCAGGCATCAGCGTGTTGGGCCGGCCGTCGCCAATCACGGCGCGGATAGCTTTGTCATCGTACAGGCTCAAGAAATTCCTGGAATTCAGCGCCGGACCGACGTTGGCTACTCCCTGGCCCTTGTCTCCATGGCAGGAAGCACACTGCTCAGCGTAGAGCTGCGCACCTCGTTGCACGGCTTCCAGCCGGAACTTCTCTCCAGTCATGGCCATACGGTGGGGCTCGTTCAGCCAGTAGACGGCTATAAACAGGACGAGCACCAGAGTCAAACCCCAGCCCAGGATGATTTTCCGTTCCATACTGCCCATATGTTCTTCCTCCCGGTGACAAACCCGGTTTTTCCCGTAAGAGGACCCCTTTGGGGCCCTTGAAAACGCATCCAGTTACCGCTTCCAGAGCACCAAAAACCGGGTTTCTGAGTTACAGAGCATCACGCTCCGGCCAATTGGGACTCCTCAAAGCTGCTGCGCTGCACAATCTTGCTCGTGTCCACGGCGATCTCCCCCTCCACGATTTCTACGGGGAAGAGATCCAACGGTCTGGGGGGTGGGCCGGCCAGGACTTCGCCTTTCATGTTGAACACTCCAGCGTGGCAGGGGCACCAGAAGCGTTGCTGCTCTGCTTCCCAGGAGATGATGCATCCCAAATGGGTACATACGCGGTAGAGAGCCAGAAAGCCGCCGTCCAGGTGGGCGAGGTAGAACTTGCCCTGTCTGAACAGGGTTACGGAACCCACAGGAAAGTCTTCCACCCTACCCACCTTGATCCGGCCACCAAAAGCCCCTTTTTCCACCTGTGGTCGCAAGAAACTGAAGAGCACGCCCACCCCTTCGCCAAGAAGGGCGAGGGCCGTTACCGCCCAGGCGTAGAGTAAGAATTGCCGCCGCGTGATTTCCTTCATTTTTTCTCTCTCCATTTCCGAGTGAGTGGGGGAGAAGAAGGTTGGGGGGCTTCCCCCAAACCCCCGGGCGGGAGAGTCCCCCCGCCACTCCCCACTCGCCTAATGCTCCGCCGGCATGGCCCACGGCCAATACAGGTGCATCCCCGGCCCGCGGAAGAAGAGCATGATCAGCGTCAAAACAACGAGGCTCACGACCAGGACGGTGAAGTAGGCGATCATCGCTTCTCGCGTTGCGGCTTTGATCCGGCGCAGGACGAGATAAAGCAGTGTCAGCAGGGCAAGTATAGTCCCCAGCGGAATGACGACTCCTGCCACCAGGGGAGGCACGCCAGGCCACACGCTTCGCACCCCCACCAGGCTGTCCAGCGCCACCAGAGCCGGGACGATGAGGAGCGTACCTATGGCGGTGCACAGGGCGATGCGTTTGCCCCGTGGACCGGCAAACCAGCGCCCCACATCCTGTTGGCTGCGGTCGAGGTAGGGGATGGCGGCCAGGGCCAGGACCACCAGGGCCGGCAGGATGATGGCCCCCCAGGTGGGGTGCAGGTGCAGGATCAGCTCCTGGATGCCCATCAGGTACCAGGCTGCTTTGGCCGGGGTGGGGGCCATATCGGGGTTGGCGAACTCTTCCAACGGGGCGTCGCGCACAGCGGAAAGCAACAGCAGCAGAACCATCATCGCCAGAGCAGCCAGGACTTCGATGATGACCAGGTGGGGGAAGGTCATCACCGTATCCTCGGGCTCTTTGGCCACCAGGGGCGAGGTCCTCCGGGCCAGCGCCATCAGGCCGTAGGTCTTGCTCGGATCAACAGGGAAAATCTCCGTCTCTAAGTCTTGTCGAAGGGAGGCTTGCGTCTCGTCTGCCATTCTCACTCCTCCTCGTAACTACGAAGCCCCCAC
>JBBIJG010000168.1:2712-3108 GCA_037446095.1 Caldilineae bacterium | reverse complement strand
TGGGGGAGGCGTCGCAGCCGGACTAGGTAAGCCGTGACTTCTCCCCCGATTCTCGTCGAGGGTTTCAGCTTGGCGGCGGCCCCGAAATGCCGCCGTCCTTGCGCACCCGCCAGAAGTGGATGCCCAGCACAATAACCGTGATGGAGGGCAGGATGAAGACATGGAGATTGTAGAAGCGGATGAGGGCCGGTTGCCCTACCGTCGGGCCGCCAAGCAACAGAACTCTCACCTGATCGCCCACCAGGGGGGCGTAACCGGCGATGTTGCTGCCCACGGTGATGGCCCAATAGGCCAGTTGGTCCCAGGGCAACAGATACCCTGTGTAGCTGAGGGCCAGGGTGAGAAAGCCGGCCACCAGCCCCACGATCCAGTTGAACTCGCGGGGCGGCTTGTAGG
>JBBIJG010000168.1:0-2674 GCA_037446095.1 Caldilineae bacterium | reverse complement strand
CAGCACCATCAACTCGGCTGCCCAGCGGTGCACGTTGCGTACCAGTGCTCCGAATGGGATGCCGCTCTGGATGCGGACAATGTCGGCGTAAGCTCGCTCCACCGAGGGGACGTACTCGAACATCAATAGCCCTCCGGTAACGCCCAGCACCAGAAACAGGAAGAAACTGATCCCACCCAGTCCCCAGGTATAGGTCAGCCGCAGCCCGTGTTTGCGCACCCGCACCGGGTGCAGGTGCAGGAAGAAGTTGCTGGTGATCGTCAGCGAGCGATCCAGGTCGTTGTCGGGCAGCCCGTGGCGGAAGAAAGAGCGCCACACCCGCGAGTTGGTAATCCCGTGCACGACGCGGTCGAGAAATTTCCTCGCCATATTCATCTCCTTATGTAAGTCAGAGGAGCCTTGCAAAGGTCCCCAAAAAACCTTCGCCAGGCGTAACAGGCACAGCTATGCCAGGTACCAGGTGTGAGTAGAAGCGTGAGCCAGCTATCACAGACCCCCCGCTTCGCAGGGGGCTTGAAGCCAACCATGTCTGAGTGTTACTGCAAGGCTACGTATTCCTCCACAAAGCTCAGCGCTTCCATGGTAATAGCGCCCGTTGGGCAGCGTTGGGCACATAGCCCGCAGCGGATACAGCGCATCTCGTCCTTGATCATGGCTGTGCCCAGGTCATGGGGGAACCCGGCCAGGGGGTGCCCAAAGCGCGCCTCCACCAGGGCTGCCAACTCTGGGGTTTCCTCCAGGCGCGCCAGCGGCACCATCTTGAGACAACGCTCCGGGCAGACGTCCACACAGCCGCCGCACAGGATACACTTGTCGCCGTTGAAGACGGTCTGGATGTGGCAGCGCAGGCAGCGACTGGCCTGCTGGCGGGCCTGGGCCTCGGGGTAGACCAGCTCCACCTCGGCGATGCCCACTCGCCGCTCCAGGGGCAGGGTAGGGGGAGGGCGACGGGGGATCTTCTGGTAGTTGGGTGGCATGGCGTAGGGCTCGATGACGGTCATGGTCCCTCGCGCCCGTACTTGAGTCCGTTGCCCTTGCAGATAATCATCAATGGCGCGGGCTGCCCGCAGGCCGTCGGCCACGGCCTGGATGATGATGCGGGGTCCGGCAGCAACCACATCGCCGCCGGCGAAGACGCCGGGCGCAGTGGTGGCCATCGTGGCGGGGTCAATGAGGATAGTCCCCTGCCGGGTGAGCTGGATGCCGTCCTCCTTGCGGAGGAAGGACAGGTCCGGGGTCTGGCCGATGGCCATGATAACCGAGTCGGCCGCGATGACGAATTCAGAGCCAGGGACAGGCAGGGGGCGGCGGCGGCCGCTCTCGTCCGGGGGCCCTAGCTCCATGCGAACGCACTCCACAGCCGTCACCCGGGGATTCCCCAGGATGCGGACGGGATCGGTCAGATAGCGAAAGCGCACACCCTCGCGCTCTGCCTCGGCCACCTCCTCGTCGCTGGCCGGCATCTCAGCCCGGGAGCGACGGTAGAGGACACTCACCTCCGTCGCCCCCAGCCGCATGGCCGCACGGGCGGCGTCCATAGCCGTAATGGTGTCCTCGGTCTCCTGGTCGCCTTCCACCACCCGTCGCAGCGCCGAGCGGGCGGCATCGAGGGCCAGGTGCACCTCCTCTGGCTTTATTGCCGCTTCCACCTGGCGCAGGGCGGTGCGCGCGGCATCCAGGGCCACGTTGCCGCCGCCTATCACCACTACTCGCCTGCCCAGATCTACCCGGTAGCCCCGGTTGACGTTGAGCAGAAAGTCGGTGGCGCGCAGCACCCCGTCCAGCTCCACCCCCTCAATGTGCAACTCCTGGCTCCTGTGCGCGCCGACGGCAATGAAGATGGCCTCGTACCCCTGCCTCTTGAGGTCGGCCAGGGTCAGATCGGGCCCCAGGGGGGTGTTGAGCCGTAACTCCGCCCCCAGGTCCAGGATGACCTGGATTTCTGCTTCCAGCAGGTCGCGGGGCAGGCGATAGGCAGGGATGCCCAGGCGCAGCATCCCGCCGGGGACGTCGGAGGCCTCAAAGACGGTCACTCGGTGGCCCATGAGGGCCAGGTCGTGGGCAGCCGCCAGACCGGCCGGCCCTGCGCCGATGACGGCCACCTGCCCCCTACGCCGGCCATTCCCTCCCTGGCGAGTCAACAGCTTCCCCAGGGCCCGCAGATCGTGGACCGTGGTCGAGTCGCCGGCCGCCCTCTCCAACAGGGAAGCGGCCGTCGTCGCTGAGAAACGTCCCGCTTCCACCCCGAATCGTTCGCACACGAAGCGTTTCAGGGCGCGGATGGCGATGGCTGCATCAAAGTCACCCCGGCGGCACCGGGCCTCGCACGGGGCATTGCACACCCGCCCACAGACCGAGGCAAAGGGGTTACACTGGCGGGCGATGAGGTAAGCCCGCTCGTAGTCCCCCTCAGCGATGGCGATCACGTACTCGCGGGCGTTGGTGCCCACCGGACAACCTGCCTGACACTTGATGGTGCGGCGGTAGTAGTCCAGGTCGGGCAACTGCACCCGATATTTTCCCTGTACTGCCCGCTCGTTCATTTTGTCACTTTCCCCGCAATGACGGTTAGTACCGGTACCCCGCTTTTGAAGAGTTTAGCGTGTCCCCGTACACGCACAGGCGGGCCTTTGGGCCTGAACGTTAACGTTCAGGCTGAGCAGCTCAAGCGTGC
>JBBIJG010000167.1:1883-6246 GCA_037446095.1 Caldilineae bacterium | reverse complement strand
CATGACAATGAAGGGCCGACCTCTGTCTTCATCGGCATCATAGACGGCCACGATATTCGGATGGGCCAATTGCCCGGCGGACATGGCCTCGCGCCGGAAACGCTGCTTGGATTTCTCGGAGCGGACTTCCCAGTCCAGGCGCATGACCTTCAGGGTGACCAAGCGACCGATATTGGGGTCACGCGCCTTGTAAACGACACTCATCGCCCCCCGACCTAGCTCTTCGATGATCTCATAGCGCCCGATTCTCCTCCAATCGGTGGGGCCGCAGCTAAGCTTCTCCCTCCCGCTGAGCCGCCTCATGACACCTACGACCTGCTCTGCTTCCTCTTTCGGCAGCAGGTCGAAAAAGAGCCTTTCTCGCTCGGCGAACTTTTTCTCGTCGGCACCTTTTACCTCCTTTAGCACCCATGATGCGAAAGTCGTTGGACAGACGGCAATGCTCTTTCCCACTTGGGCAATCAGGCCCCGGTTCAACAGGTCTACGAACGTGCGCTCATGGCGATTGAAAATGTGCTCAAAGGCGGTCCCATTGGAGGTCCTTACGCCCTCTTCCTCGGCTGATCTCTGTAGAGCCAAGACGGTCAAAAGCATCTGTTCCTCACGGCTACAGTTCTCCCAGAGTTGGGAGAGATGGTAGCGAGCCATTTCTTCAAACTCGGTCCTGATGGATTCCGCGTTGGAGACCGTTTCCAGGCCCTGCATCCGAAACTCTAGGAGGGTAGAAGCGGCCAATTGGACCAGGAAGGGGTGGGAGCCGGCCAGAGAGCAGATGTAGTCCCGTTCTTCTGAGCTGAAGGCAAAGCCTGTGCCCGCCAGAGCACGGTCCAGCAGTTGGTCAATCTCGCCCCGGGTGAAGGGTCTGAGACGGCGGAAGATGAACTCGTTGTCGAAGGGTGAGCCGATGAATTGAATCGGACGACACAGTTCGTGCAGGCCCCGGCAGGTAGCCACGACCAACATCAGGGCCTTGGGCGTACGGTTCATGAGCGAGCGCAAGGCCGACAGAAAGTCGCGGGTGATGGTTTTGTTCTCAGCCGCGGTCCGGATAACCCACTCGAACTCATCGAGCAAGAGGATGAGCACCTGGCCCCGGCGGCTGAGTTCATCGAGGACAAGTTCAAAGTCGGTGTAGCCGATTTCCGGCCTGGCCAGGAGGCCCTCAATCATCTCCATGGGCAGGTTTCCCCTCCTTTCTCGGAGGAGGAGGGTAAGCAATCGCCGCCAGAAAGCGGAGGGCGTGAATTCGCTGATGGATTGGGCATCCAGGAAAAGGCAGAGGTATGGATCCTGCGGCACCCCCCATTTTTGCCAGGTTGTGGGATGGCTGACATATTGGAGCAGCGAGGTTTTGCCGATACGGCGGTCCCCATAGATGGCGATACTGCCCAGGGCCCGGCTGGTGATTTGGTCAAAGATGATCTGTACTTCTCGCTCTCGCCCAATGAAATGGGAAGGAGGTACAGGACCGCCACAGATGAAAGGGTTCCCTAACCTGTTCACCGCTGCCATGACCAGTTACCTGTGATCTACTGGCGCTGCCAGAATTGGCCGCCGTTGGTTGACTTGTACAGTCCCCCAAACCCGGCTGCGTAGATGGTCTGACTATCGTTGGGGTCTATGGCAACAGATTGCACGTAGTAGCCGCCAAGCCACAGGGTCTCAACAGGCAATCCATTGTTGATGCTCTGCCAACTCAGGCCGCCATCAGTGCTTTTATAAACCCCATGGCCGTTGTAATTGCTCTTGAAACCGGTGCCGGCGTAGATGATGCGTGGGTCTTTGGGGTCAATAGCCAGGGAGGAGATCTTTAAGGGAAACGGCTGGTACGTCAAGCCCCAGTTCCTGAGTTGCCAGTCGCGGCCGCCGTTGGTGCTGAGCACTACAGTGGAGTCGTTGGTGCCAGCGTAAAGCCATTGGTTGTTCCCAGGATGTAAAGCCAGAGCGTAGATCGCTTCCCTGAAGTAATCAGAAGGCAGCTTCTCCCAAGGAGAGCTTCCACCATCAATGGATTTCCAAACCTCAGCACTTCTGCCAGCCGCATAGAGCAGGTTCCCGTCCCGGGAGCCGATGGCCAGGGTGTAGATAGGCGTATCGGCCATGCCTTTGTTCCTGGCCTCCCAGGTCAGGCCACCGTCAGAGCTTCTGTAGACCCCGCGCTCAATTCCGGCGTAGATAATCTGATGGTTATCCGGAGGAATGGCCAGCACGTAGGCTGGCCCGGGGAGAGCATTCTTGCCCGTAGCGATCAAAGCCCACGTCGCTCCCCCATCGGTGGACTTCAGGATCCCGTCCCAGATGGCCGCGTACAGAATCGAGGGGTCCTCGGGATCAATGGTCAGGCTGGCCACGGCTTCGTGCTGGAAAATGTGTTCCCAGCGGTAGCCGCCGTCTATGCTTCTGTAAATCCCTTGCCCTTTGACGACGGCGTAGACCGTCTTACTGTTTCGGGGATGGATGTCTACGTCCCAGACTTCCACAGCCCCCAGGGGCGTCGGGAGTAACGTGACCGGCGTTGGGGTTGGCATCTGCATGGGTGAGGGCGTGAAAGTAGGGGTATGGGTGGCCGTCGCAGTCGGGGTTGGGGTGGGCGTCTTGGTAGGTGTGAAGGTTGGCTCTGGCGTTCCCGTAGGAGATGGGACTATGACCATGCTCATGGGAGTGGGGGTAAGGGTGAGGCTGGGAGACGGCGACGGCGATGGGGATGGAGTTGGGGTAGCGGTTGGAGCCAGGACAGCGAGCGGTTGTGCCTTCCTGGATGCGACGTATTGGGCGATGCCCCAGATGCCAAGGGAGATCAACACCAGGGCGGAGGCCACGCCGAGCAGAGCCAGACGCAGGTTGCGCCGCCGTCTGGCGATGCGTTCCTGCTGTGCGATGGCCTCCTTCAACAGCGCCGCCACCTCCTGCCCGTCTTCACCCACGTAATCGGGGTTTCGGCTGTATAGCTGCTCCCACTTCTCCTGGGCCACGTCCCACATCTTGGCCATATGGGCCACCATGGCCTCAGCATAGAGGTTAGCCAGGGACCATTCCTCCAGCATCCTTTGTAAACGCTGTTTGGCTTCCCCATCGTCGAATTCACGGATTAACCAGGCGTAGATGTCGTTGGCCCTTTTCCATTCCCTTTGCTGCTCATAGGCTTTGGCCTCAGCGAGCTTGATGTCTGTCAGCCTCCTCCGAGCCACCTCATTGTCAGGTGCAATCTCCAGAACCCGCTTGTATCGTTTGACGGCCTCGGCCACTGATGCGGCCTCTTTTTCCAGCCTCTCTCCAGAAGCCAACAAGGCCTTGATTAAACCTTCGCCGGCTATCTCGTCCAGAGTGTAGGCTTTCTCATATTCGGTGACTGCCTCTTCGATCAGCCCCTGCTCCTGCAGGGCTTGCGCCAGGCCGAGCTGAGCCCCGGCGTGATTGGGATTGGCGGCCAGGGCACGCCGGTAACTCTCTATAGCGATTTCCAGGTCTCCATCCAGATGAGCCTGCCGGGCATAGGTGTAATCGCGGATAGCTCGCTTGCTGATGCTTTCCAATTCCCTCTTGGCGTTCTCCAAGGAGTGGGTCTTGCTGATCCAGCGTCTCAGCAGTTCGACAACAAATTTGTAGCCGCCTCGCTCTTCCGTCTTCTCCAGCCAGCCCCACTCCACCAGCATGTCCGGGGCCCGGGTCAATTCGATACCCAGCAGCCGGATTCGATGGCGGCGCAAGGCTTCGTGGATGTTTTCTTTGGTCGCTATACCGTTTTCGTCGGTGACGCTGGTCACTGCGGAGAGGATGAATCGTTCGGCGATGGGCAGCCCATCCCACAGCCAGGCCAGGCCTGAGCTGCCGCTTTCTATGGCGTCATCAATCACAGCGTCCACGTCGTCTACCGTCACCTTGGTTTTATCCAGGCTGTCAAGATAGTCAACCAGTTCGAAGCACAGCAGTTGCGTCAAATAGGGGTGACAGGCGGTGACGGACAGGATCCGCTCAATGGCCTCGTCCTCGTATTCTAATACCCCCAGCATAGGCTCCCGGATGAGCCGCCGGGCGTCTTCTTTAAGAAGAAAAGAGATCGGTCGGGTTCTGGCCTGTTTGAATGTGGCCAGGAACTCAGGTGTCAGCTCCTCAAGCCGACGTCCTACCACGAAAATGTAGACCAGTTTTTCCTCATCAAAAAGCCTGTTTTGAAGATAGGGGAAGAACGTGTTCAGGGCTATAGTCCCATCCAGGAGCTCTTCGCTCAGCACATCAAACTCGTCAAAGAGGAGAAGCAGGCGTTGATCCTGCAGGGCGGCGTAAACTCGGGGGAGGAAACGTTCACAGAAATAGTCGCCGTCGCTTTGGAACTCACTCTGGGCTACAGGAGGCAGATTCAGGG
>JBBIJG010000167.1:696-1830 GCA_037446095.1 Caldilineae bacterium | reverse complement strand
GGTTGAGGTTCTGGCTGGCTCGACCCTCCAAATTGAAATAGACAGGGTGAAAACCGGGGGGCAGGTTGGACGGCTTCTGCAATTGGTAAAGGATGGAGGTCTTGCCGACGCGTCGCTGGCCAAAAAGCACGATCACTTTTTGATGCGTGGAGGAGAAGGTCTTGCGTACAAAGTCAAAGACGTCTTGCCGACCATAAAAGCCTGCGTCTCCACTGATAGGTGGGCCTGCAATGTAGGGGTTCGGTATCCTGGCCATCTTCAATCCTCTCTAAGAGCTGGTCTGAAGAACCCCCAAAGGACCCCAGGCGTTCCTTTGGGCTCTTTTTCGGACTGGCTCCAAGCTCGTGGCAAAAGGAATACCCCTGAACTAAAATATTCCAGGGGCCTCCACCTCTTCCCGCCTCCGCATGGGCTTCATGGTATTTGTTTACCCCCTCAATAATATACAGCATCTGGAAGAAATTGTCAAGAGGAATCCTGGCTTTGCACATGCCTTGCCTGAAAAGGCTACCCTTTACTAATTGGTGCTTTGGTGATATAATGTAGATTAAGGAAACGGATTCCCTAAAATTGGGGGATTGAGTTGTCCGTGGCTCAAGGAGAGATGGGGGGCTGAAACAATGGCAGGCCAAAGTATTTCGGTAGACGGCGATATCCTGTGGGCTGGAATCAGACGTGCCTCCTCCCACACCCAAGAGCCCATCCTGTGCATCCTCAGAGGCAAAACCCTGACTCTTGTGACCCCTGGCGGGCTGCGGATGGTGATACTGTGGCAGTTTGACCTGGAACGCCGACTCTCGGACAGCGCCATTTTCACCGTTCCCCCCATGATTGCCCGCTTCCTGGCAACCGAAGCGATCCGCGGTATCATTGAGATAGAAGTGGTTAAAGACATGGTCACCGTGGCCACCCAGGATCAATGGGGGCGCTACGAGTTGCGCTGGCGATCCGACCTCTCCTCTTTCACTGCCCCGAGGGAATTCAGCCGTCTGCTGGCCAGGCCATCTCAGCTCACAGAGGTAGGCTATCTCCACTTCTCGGATAGCGTCCATGAGTCGGTGGCCAAGGTGGTGGCCATGGAAGCAGGACGGCAGGTCCCTCCTACCAAACTGGCCATCCTGGTGGAGTTCGGTG
>JBBIJG010000167.1:0-666 GCA_037446095.1 Caldilineae bacterium | reverse complement strand
GGCGGGAGATCGAAGCGGATATGCGGAACCAGTACTACTTTGATCCGCGCCTCATCATTCGGGCCCTGGAATTTATCAAAAGCGATAAAGTCCAGGTGGGGCTAACCAAAGTAGCCGAACCTAACCGGGCTTTTCTCTCCATTCTGGCCAGGCAAGAGGATTATACCATTCACTGTGCGCTGTTGTCCATCGGTGCGGATACGCAGAAGCTCTACCCCTTGCCGCCCAAAAGCCGTTAAGCCGTTTTGCCTTGGGCGCAGCGTAACTGTTCAGGTACGGGCGCAGCAAAGGGTGGTCTCCCTGTAGAGTGTTGGTAGCCTGGTTTCGCCCGGGCGTGGAACGTCCAGGCTGAAAGAGCGGAGCTCCTTCGCCAAGCTCAGGACACCGCCGGTGGGCTGGGCCCGCTCCCGGCGTTCTTCCTGCTCCCGACGATGGTCTAAAAGCCAGGGCAGGTCACGCGAACGCGACCTGCCCTGTTGTCTCCAGGCGTTGCAGACGGATGGGCCTTATGCTCTCGAAGCGCGCAGTTGAGCCAGTTCGGCGCGCAGCCGGGCCAGCTCCTCCTCGGCCTTCCTTCGAGCTTCGGCCTCCTGCCGGGCACGGGCTTCAGCCACTTCGGCCCGGGCTTCGGCCTCCCGACGGGCCGCCTGGGCCTCCAGCGGCGAC
>JBBIJG010000166.1:0-6258 GCA_037446095.1 Caldilineae bacterium | reverse complement strand
TGGCTCAGCGCACCCGCCTGGCTGCCCATTTAGAGCGGCGTCGCTATCCACCCGGTGGTTTCAGCCAGGCCGAGGCCGGTTAGGGATTTCTGGGCTCGAGTGCTGCCGCAGGCTTTGCAGCCCCATAGCCACAGGATAACGGGGGCTCGGCCCCCGTTTTGAATGCCCACAAATTGGAACCGGGCTACCTGGCCACAACTGGGACACAGAGCCCACCGGACTGGATCTGCGGGAGCAGATTGTCCTTGTGCCGACATCGTGCCGGCTGAGGGATGGCCAACGTCTTGACGATCCACCCTGCTACCTGCCTCTTAAAATAGTCGAGGCGTCAGGAGTGCCAGGGGCACAGGCCCAACGCCTCATTAGGGGTGAGGATCGGGGAATGGTCACTAAGAAGCGGCGGTGTCCTACGATGAATTTCCATGCTCTCCCATTTCCCATTTGCATTTTAGCACATAATGGTTAGAATAGAGTAAGCAAAAGGTTAGAAAACGGTTAGAGTTTTTGGATCCAAGGCGGGCGACTATGCCTCAGTTCAAGGTTGTATCTGACTTTCAGCCTACCGGCGACCAGCCCCAAGCTATCGAGAAGCTGGTAGAAGGCCTGGAGAAAGGCTATAAACACCAGACGCTCCTTGGCGCGACGGGCACAGGTAAGACGTATGTCATGGCCAAGGTGATAGAGGCCGTCCAGAAGCCCACCCTGGTCATCTCCCACAACAAGACCCTCGCCGCCCAACTCTACGCCGAGTTCCGCCAGTTCTTCCCCCACAATGGAGTCGAGTACTTCGTCTCCTACTACGACTACTACCAGCCCGAAGCGTACATCCCCCAGCACGACCTGTACATTGAAAAGGATGCCGACATCAACGACGAGATTGACAAGCTGCGTCTGGCCGCCACCCAAGCCCTCCTCTCCCGTGATGATGTCATCATCGTGGCTTCGGTCTCCTGCATCTACGGCATAGGGGATCCGGCCGAATACGGCCGGGTGGTGATCAAGCTGCGCCAGGGCCAGGTGCATAAACGGGACAAAGTGCTGCGTCACCTGGTGGATATCTACTACGAGCGCAACGACGTGAACTTGGCCAGAGGGCGATTCCGCGTGCGGGGCGACACGCTGGAAATCTGGCCGGCCTACGGTGAGTTTGCCTACCGGGTGGAATTCTGGGGCGACGAAGTTGAGCGGATTACCGAAGTAGACCCTCTGACCGGCGAGGTGCTCGAGGAACACGAGGCCGTTGACATCTATCCGGCCAAGCATTTTATCACCCCGCAAGAGAAGCTGCTGCTCGGCCTCGCCGAGATTGAGAAAGAACTGGAGGAGCGGTTGGCGGAGCTGCGGTCTCAAGGCAAACTGCTGGAAGCCCAACGCCTGGAGCAACGCACCCGGTACGACCTGGAGATGCTGCGGGAGACGGGCTATTGCCCCGGCATCGAAAACTACTCCCGGCCTCTCTCCCAGCGCCCGCCAGGCAGCCGGCCCTGGTGTCTGCTGGACTACTTCCCCGACGATTTCCTGATGATCATTGATGAGTCTCACATGACAGTGCCCCAGCTCAGGGGGATGTATCATGGCGACCGATCACGCAAGGAGACCCTGGTAGAATACGGTTTCCGCCTGCCCTCGGCCCTGGACAACCGGCCTCTCAGCTTCGAAGAATTCGAGGAGCTCATGTATCAGGTGATCTATACTTCTGCTACGCCCGGCCCCTACGAGTTGGAACATTCGCAGCAGGTGGTGGAGCAAATCATCCGCCCCACCGGCCTGGTTGATCCGGAGATCATCGTCAAGCCCACCAAGGGGCAAATTGACGACCTGATCGCTCAGATCACCCAACGGGTCGAACGGGGCGAACGGGCCCTGGTGACCACACTGACCAAGCGCATGGCTGAGGACCTGGCTGATTACCTGACGGAAATGGGCATCAAGGTTCACTACCTCCATTCTGAGGTGCAAACCATCGAGCGGGTAGAGATTCTGCGGGACCTGCGCCTGGGAGTCTACGATGTGGTAGTAGGGGTCAATCTGTTGCGGGAGGGGTTGGACCTGCCGGAGGTTTCACTGGTGGCCATCCTGGATGCTGACAAAGAGGGCTTCCTGCGCTCCGGCAACTCCCTGATCCAGACCGTTGGTCGAGCCGCTCGCCACGTCCATGGCCAGGCCATCATGTATGCCGACACCATCACCGACTCCATGCGTTATGCCATAGATGAAACCAACCGCCGTCGAGCCATCCAAATGAAATATAACCAGGAGCACGGCATTGTGCCGGCCAGCATTGTCAAGGAGATCAGGGACCTGACCGACCGGGTGCGGATGGTGGCCGAGAAGAAACCCGAATATCGGGTAGGAACGATGCCCAAGGATGAAGCTGTGCGGCTCATCCATGAGTTGGAGAAGCAAATGAAGGCCGCTGCCGCCCAGTTAGAATTTGAGAAGGCGGCCCTCCTGCGTGACCAGATCATCGAGTTGCGGCGCAACCTGGAGGACGAAGACGTGCCCGAGTGGGAGCGCATTTGGCGGTTAGAGCGGCGACGGGGGCGTTGACAATGAAGGTTGATTTCCACGTTCACACCTGTTATTCTCCAGACTCATTGCTTTCTTTGGAGGCTGTCATCGAAACCTGCCGACGGCGCAGGCTCGACAAGGTGGCCATCACCGACCACAACACCATCGCCGGAGCCCTGGCCCTGCGGGAGATGGCTCCCGAGTTGGTCATTGTTGGCGAGGAGATAAAGACACCCGCTGGCGAGCTCATCGCCTACTTCCTGAAGGAAGAGATACCTGGAGGGTTCTCCCCTCAAGAGACTATTGCCTGCATCCGGGCGCAAGGGGGTGTGGTGGGTGTTCCTCATCCGCTGGACCGCTTGCGGCGCGAGGCCATGCGCCGGACCAATTTGATGGAGGTCATTGACCAGGTGGATGTGCTGGAGGCCTTTAACGCCCGGACCACTTTCTCGGCCGATAACCGGAAGGCCGAGGAATTGGCTCGGCAAAGGGGTTTGCTCGTCACAGCCGGCAGCGACGCCCACACTGCCTGCGAAATCGGCCAGGCTTACGTGGAGATGCCGCCCTTCAACGACCAGGAGGAGTTCATGCAGAGCCTGGCCCAGGGACGAATTGAGGGGCGACTGAGTGCGCCCTGGATTCATTTTTCTTCCCTGTATGCCAGGCTATGGAAGGTGCTTTTTGCGCCGCTTTAGCAGACACCCGGGGTTTTTTTTCGGCTCAAAAACCGGGCAGTGGTTTTGCACTTTTTACAATGCAGTCTGTCACTCACCCCAGAGGGCGCACATTTTTCCTCTACAGTCCTGCGTTCTCAGCGGTGCAATCAGGTCTTTTGTAAAATCTGCAAAAATACTGACCGGGGTTCTTGCAGGGAGGGTGCTGATGGAGATTGTCCTGGGGATTTTGCTTTCACTGCTGGCCGGTGTGGTCCCTACCGCCATCTATGCCACTATCATCTGGTGGTTTGACCGCTACGAGAAAGAGCCGCTTTGGCTGCTGACCGTCGCCTTTCTGTGGGGGGCTGTCCCGGCCATCATCCTCTCTCTGATAGTGGAACTCATTTTGGGCGTTCCTGTCTCGGTGCTGGGGGAAGGGTTATTGACCGAAGTGGTGGAAAGCGGTGGGGTGGCTCCGTTGATCGAAGAAGTGACCAAGGCGGCAGCCCTTTTGGGCCTTTTTGTCTTCTTGCGCCGCGAGTTCGACAACGTCCTCGACGGCATCATCTACGGGGCTCTGGTAGGCTTTGGCTTCGCTATGACGGAGAACGTGCTCTATTTCCTGGGCAGCCTCTGGACAGAAGGCTGGGCCGAGTGGGGCGCGGTCGTTTTCCTGCGGGCTATACTCTTCGGCTTGAACCATGCCTTTTTCACCAGTCTCACCGGTGCGGCCCTGGGCTTCGCCCGCCTTTCCCGTACCGCCTGGGGACGATGGCTGGTGCCGCCTTTCGGTCTGGGCCTGGCCATTGCTTTCCATGCCGCCCACAATATAGGCGCTTCCCTGGCCGAGTTGAGCTGCCTGACTCTCCTCTTCAGCCTCCTCACCGATTGGGGTGGCGTCCTGGTGGTTTTTGTCATCATCCTGCTGACAGCACGACAGGAGAAGAAGTGGATCACCCAGGAGTTGGAGGAGGAGGTTGCCGGTGGCGTCCTCTCGCCGGTGGATTATACTTTGACCGTCTCTTACCGGCGACGTTTCATAGCCCGTTGGGAAGCACTGTGGGGGCAGAACTGGCAACGCTGGCGTCAGTTGGGCCGCCTCTTCCACCTGGCCACAGAGTTGGCTTTTAAGAAATATCAACTGCGCACGGCCGGCGATGGGGAAGACACCCGAGCCGAAATAGCGCGGCTGCGGCATCAGATCGGGGCTCTAAGGGGGGAGATGAGCTAACGCAGTCTTTTCTCCCGCAGCAACCTGTCCACCCAGGCGGCGGCCTCGCCTTCCAGAGGGGGCACCGGCTCAGTGGTGTAATCCACCGCCAGGTCATAGCCGGCCCGGTCGTATAGGTCATGCAGCAGGGCTCCCAGATCCACCGACGGCTCTTCGTCCCCCTTCCGCAGCGGCAGCAAGAAGGGCGGGATGGGCTGGGGCAGGTCGAAGGCGTACAGTTCGGCCTGAGGCCGGCGCTCGGAGCGACTCACCAGGATGCGGTAATGGCGGCCGCGACCGTCGCCCCACATGGTCATTGGTTCGCCGCCGCGCAGCAGGTCCACCTCCACCAGGTGGGTGCGGGTTCCCAGCACCTGGAGCCGTTTCTCCTCGTACAGTCTCCGTCCTTCGCCGGGGTATTTGTTGCTCGGTGACAGCACCTCTAACACCGTCACCACCTCGCCGGTGGCCACGTCGCGCACCTCCAGGTAGCCTTCGCGCAGGCGGTCGGGCAGGGGGACCTCGACGGTCACCGGTTGGGCCACGGCGAGAGCGGCCGGGGTGCCCGTCGCCGGCCCGGCCGGGGACCTGCCCAAGACGGACACATCGGGTCGGCCCAGGAAAAGGAGGCCCTCTATGCTGGCCACGTAGACCCGCTGCTCAATGGCCACGCGATAACGCGGGCGCAGCAGCGGAGCCAGGGCATCCCGAAGCGCCTCAATCAAACCGTGGTGCACGTCCGGCCACAGGCCCGGATGTTCCAGATAAGGGTCCATACCGGGGAAGGGGCAAGGCATATCGCACCTCCTTCGGTCACTCCAGCGGCGGGAGTAAGCCTTGTGAGTATATTGTACCACATTGAAGATAGGGCGGCAAGTGGCCGGGCCCTTTCCCGAAGCCCTCACCGAAGGTTAGGGCATTGACTGCCAGGGCCAGAGCCAACGAGCGGGCGGGTTCCGGTGCAGAGCCCGGCTTGGCCGGGAAGCGTTGAATGAGGAGCAAAATGGCGATACCTATGATTTCCGTGGTGGGCAAATCGGATACGGGGAAGACCACCTTGCTGGTGAAGCTGGTTGCCGAACTAAAGCGACGGGGCTATCGCGTGGCCACGGTCAAGCATGACACCCACGGCTTCGACATTGATCGGCCGGGCAAGGACTCCTGGCGGCACGCCCAGGCCGGCAGCGATGTGGTGGTCATCTCAGGCCCCAACCGCCTGGCCCTGATCGAAAAGCGCGAGCAAGAGGCAACCCTGGACGAGATTGCCGGGCGTGTGACAAATGTGGACGTCATCCTGACCGAGGGCTACAAACGAGGAGACAAGCCCAAAATCGAGGTCTCGCGGCGGGAGAAGGGTAGCGAGCTGTTGTGCACGGAGGACGAACTGCTCGCCATTGCCACCGATCAGCCCTTCGACGTGAACGTACCCCAGTTTGACCTGGACGATGCAGTGGGCCTGGTGGATCTTATTGAGGAGAGATTTTTAACCCCCACCGTTTGGGGCCGAGATGCGCTAGAGTGAGGTCAGACTAGCCGGGGTAACAATGAGATGGGCGAAATGATTGATCAGAAAAGACAGTATCGTCCTCATTGCCGGGGCACGAAAGGCAACGACCAATGGACACAGACATCCTCTTGACCAACGGGACCGTGATCACGATGAACGACAAAAGGGAGGTCTTTCCCGAAGGAGCACTGGCCATCCGGGGTGACAAGATCATCGCTGTCGGCACTTCAGCGGAGCTGACCGCGCAATACCAGGCCGAGGAGATCGTGGATTGCTCCGGCCAGGCCATCATCCCCGGCCTGATCAACGCCCACACCCACGCCCCCATGAGCCTGCTACGGGGCCTGGCCGACGACCTGCGGCTGGATGTCTGG
>JBBIJG010000165.1:2656-6270 GCA_037446095.1 Caldilineae bacterium | reverse complement strand
CGATAGGGTACGGCCTCGTCGCCGATGTAATCGCGGGCGATGATGATCTTCATGATGTGATAGCCGCCCTCGGCGCCGACCACGTAGGACATAGCACCTCTCAGACACATTTCCAGGGGGGTGTCCTTGGTGTAGCCAAAGCCGCCATGATACATCATACCGTGCTTGGCCACGTCTACGCAGAGCATCGGCGCGTGGGCCTTGCACATGGCCACCGCTTTGTTGATGTCCCTGAAGGTGATGCTGGTGTTGCCAGAGTTGAACTGGTCAATCATCCAGGCAGCCTTGTGGAGCATCAGCTTCAGCATCTCCAGTTTGGCGTAATCATCGGCGATCTCGAATGAAATGCCTTCAAAGTTGGCCAGTGGCCGGCCAAAGACAATCCTTTGCTTAACGTAGTCACGGCTGATTTCCAGGCATTTCTCCGCTCCACCGAGGCAGGCCGCGGCCACCACGACGCGGGCTACATTGAAGCCTTCCATGTTGACGTAGAAGCCCTTGTTCTCCTCGCCCATGATGTACTTCTTGGGAATTTCTACGTTTTTGTAAACGAACCCGCCGGTGGAAAGGCCCATACGTCCCATGTCACTGTAGACGCTATACGTCGTCCCCGGCGCACTGGCAGGGAAGTAGGCAAAGGTAGCGCCCTTGTAACCCAGCTCCGGAGCAGTCTTGAAGAGAGTGAGGTGACCTCCGCCCCTCTCTGTGGCCTCTCGCACGCCGCTAATATAAGCCTTCTCACCATTGACAACCCAATGATCGCCTTTGTCTACGCCCACTGTCTTGATGTTGGCCAGGTCAGAACCGCCACCGGGCTCCGTGGTGTTGATGCCCAGGAACCACTTGCCGGAGGCCACATTGGGCAAGATTTCCTCCTTGGCCTCTTTGGTCCCGTATTTGGACAAGAGCAGGGACCAACCGATGCACAGCAGGGTGTAAACGGGCAGGGACATGCTCAGTTCGCCCCGGGCCAGTTCGTGGATGGTGATCATGGCGTACTGCATTTCCTGGCCGGGCATGGCCATGCCACCATACTCTTCCGGGATGGTGACCCCAAAGATACCCAGATCGGCCATCTTTTGGATGATCTCATCGGGTATGGCATGCCACTCCTCGTCTATTTTCCTGGCGATAGGGGCCAGTTCTCCCTCGGCAAACTCCCTGACCGTGCTCTTCCAAAGTTGTTGCTCGGGGGTCATCTCGAAGTCCATAACGATTCTACCTCCTTAAAATAAAATTATGGGTTATTTTGTTGCCCGCCTCTGATGGCCTGCCCAGCAGGTTGGGGGATATGGCCGGAAGCAATGGCCACTTTTGAAAGTGACCATCACCTCCATGGGGTTGAAGGAAACACCCCTCATCCCTGAGGTCTCATCCTAAAGCCCAGCCCGAAAGGTTCGGGCCAAAAGCTCCTTGGGCTTCGCTGCGCAAGCTAATTGTTGTTTGAGCGAGCTTTCACAATTATAGCATGGCCACTATCTCCTGTCAAACTTCACATTCCCATTTATCCGCCAAGCTTGACAAAACCCAGGTATCAATGTATCATCAGAGGGCAGCCTAAATAGCTTCACTCTCCTCCCCAGCTCTTCCCTACGATGGGCGAAGGCGCCCTCACCGCGTCCCTCCTGCCTCGGTTGGGAGACCTTCGGCACTCAGTAGGGGGTTGGGGAAGGAAGAGGGCAGAAGGAGCACGCTATGACATCCCTCTACCCACTATCCGATGAAGTCAAAGTGGGCATGCTGCGCAAACTGGTCCTCTTCTGGGATGGCCAGTGGTTTCTGAAGACGGTGGACGAGTTCGGCCTGGAGGCGGCCATCGGCCTGAACGCCAGAGTGCGGACTGCCTTTGGTCGCATCGAGATGCGTACCTTGTTGCACGCCCTGGGCAAACGCCGCGCCGACGACCTGGCCGACGCCGTCCGTCTGGTGGCTACCTATGGCGAGGTGCTCATGGGCGGCATCCTCCGCGCCGCTTTCCAGATGGCAACCCCCACCCAGGCCGAAGTGCTGATTTACCGCTGCGCGGCCTACGAGGGCGCCAAAATGGCCCGCCTGGAGCGGGTGGATCAGGCCTGCGTCGCCTGCGAAACCCTGTGGGACGCCTGGTTCGAAGTCTTGCTGCCTGACACTCCGGTGAACGTCCGCTATCCCATGCGGCAGGGTAAAGGTGACCCCCATTGTCATTTCATCATCACCCTACCCTCTAACCTCAAATGAGAAGGACCATCGCCATGCCTGAAGACATCCGCATCCGCCCTGCCGAGACTGCCCAGGACCGATGGGCTCTTGTCACTTTCCCCTGGGGTATCTACCGCCATGACCCCCTGTGGGTGCCACCCCTCATCTCCGAGCGGCTGGCCCGGCTCGACCTGGAACGCAATCCTTTCTTCCAAAGCGGTGAGGCTCAACCCCTTCTGGCTTACCGTCAGGGCAAACTGGCGGGCACCATCGTGCCGGCCGTTGACCATCGCTCTAACCACTATCTGGGAGAAGAGGTGGCCATCTTCGGCTTCTTTGAGGTCATCGAGGATTATGCCGTAGCCGAGGCCCTGTTCCACGCTGCGACCAATTGGGCCCGCCAAAAGGGCATGAAAGCGCTGCGCGGACCTTACAACTTCACCGCCAGCGAGGAGCCCGGCCTGCTTATTGAAGGTCGCGACACACCGCCGGTGATCCTGATGGGCCACAATCCGCCTTACTACGTGGATTTTGTCCAGCGCTTCGGCTTTGTCAAATTCGGGGCCGATTCCCTCGCCTTTCGGGTCTGGGCTACGCCATACGAAAGCGATCCGGGGCGATTGCCGCCCCGGTTGCTGCGGGTGGCCAGGGCTGTCCAGAAACGCGGCGGTTTTACCCTGCGGCACGGTCAGCTCGACCGCTGGGATGAAGAGATGGAGTCTGCCTTCCACATCTACAACAGGGCACTATCCACCCTGCCCGATTTCATCCCCCTCACCCGGGCCGAGTTCGAGCGTCAGGCCCGGATTTTGAAGCCCTTGCTCGACCCTGATTTTGTGCTGTTCGCCGAGGTCAACGGCCGGCCGGTCGGTTTTGCCCTGGGCCTGCCCGATTTTAATCAGGCCATCCGCCACGCCAACGGCGGACGCTACCCGTGGGACTGGCTCAAGCTGTGGTGGTACAGCCGCCGCATAGATTGCCTCAGCTTCAAGATCCTGGCCGTCCTGCCGGAATACCGGGGGCGGGGCATTGACGTCCTTTTCTATCTGGAGATGGCCCGCCAGGTGCTGGCCCACGGCTATCGCTGGATGGATATGTCGCTGACCGCCGAAGACAATTTGATGACCACCCGCATCGCCGCCCGCTTTGGAGCGGAGGTGTATAAGCGGTACCGCGTGTTCCAGTTGGCGCTGTGACGTGAAGCGTGAAACGTAAACAGGAGGCAGCAATGACCACCAAGACCCAGGACGAGGGCCTTCCCCGTCGAGTCAAATTCTTCTATGGCGCGGGGGATACAGGTTTCAGTCTGCTGTACACCATGCTGGACTTCTTCTTTTTGAAGTACCTCTTGGACGTGGTCCAATTGAGCCCGGTGCTGGCGGCGGGAGCCATCTTCGTTGGCCGTAGCTGGGATTGGATCAACGACCCTCTGGTGG
>JBBIJG010000165.1:0-2599 GCA_037446095.1 Caldilineae bacterium | reverse complement strand
ATCCTGTTCGGCGCGGTGCCTTTTGCCCTGTCCTTTCTGCTGCTGTGGTGGATTCCCCCCATCAGCAGCCAGGTAGGGTTGGCGGTGTATTACGGGCTGGCCTACTTTGTGTTCGACGCCCTGAGCACTCTGGTCAGTGTGCCCTACTACGCCCTCACTCCGGAAATGACCCCCGACTACGACGAGCGTACTTCGCTCAACGCCTACCGGATGAGCTTTTCCATCGTCGCCGGGTTGATCGCCTATGCGCCCCTGTTGGTGCTGGACCGCTTTCCTTCGGCTCAGGTGGGGTTCATGACTATGGCCGCTATTTTTGGGGTGATCAGCGCGGGACCACTGTTTGGGGTCTACGCTGTGGCCCGCGAACGAACGGAGCGCTCAGACATGGATAGCTCAGGTATGGGGGATCTGGTAGCCATGGTGATTCAGGCGGCCCGCCGGCGCTGGCCGCTGGTGGCAGGCGGGGCGGTCTCTGTTTTCACCTGGATCGGGCTGTGGCTCGGCTGGGCCGGGCTGAACGAAGCCCGGCAAGGCGCTATGTTCGCGATGCTGTTTGTCCTCCTGGCTACCATCATCATCCGCGCTTTCCGCTACAACCCACCCTTCCTGTATGCCATGGGCATTTTTCTCCTCACCTGGACCACGGTGTCTGTGCTCCAGGCTATCTTGCCGTTCTTTGTACAATACTGGTTGCTCCTCAGCGAGGACGATTTGTTCCTGATCATGCTCTCGTTGTTTCTCAGCGCATTGGCCTTTTTGCCGTTATGGAACTGGTTCGCCCATCGCTTCGGGAAGCGAGAGGCCTACATCGCCGGGATGAGTTTCTGGGCTTTGGTACAGATGGTGCTCATCTCCATCCAACCGGGCAGCGTGCTATGGTTGGTGTTGGGGTTGGCTGTTCTGGCCGGGGTGGGGGTGTCTACGGCGCACATCATCCCTGTCTCTATTATCCCGGATACGTTAGAGTGGGATGAGTTGCATACCGGTCAGCGACGGGAGGGGATGTACTACAGCCTGGTCTCGCTGCTCAACAAGGTCGGGTCGTCCATCGCTGTGCCGGCAGCCTCACTGCTGCTGGGCTGGGCGGGCTACGTGCCGAACCAGCCCCAGAGTACCCGCGCTTTGTGGGCCATCCGCTCGCTGGTGGGCCCTATTCCGGCTCTGCTGCTGATGGCTGGCATTCTCCTGGCTGCCTTCTATCCTCTGAGCCGCGAGCGCCACGCTCGTCTGCGTGAAGAATTGTCCCGACGGCGAGCAGCAATCTGAGAGGAAAATCGGACAGCACTATGGAGGTCGAAATCAACCGACACCTTCGCCACAACTTTATAGTCAATGTGATGGACGGTGCTTTCTTTGGACTCGCACTAGGTTTTGCATCTTTTGTGACGGTTTTGCCCCTCTTTGTCAGCACCATGACCAACTCTGCCGTCCTGATCGGGTTGATCCCGGCCATTCACAACGTGGGGTGGCAGTTGCCCCAGCTTTTCACCGCCCGTCAAGTCACTGGCCTGAGCCGCTACAAACCGATGGTCGTTATGACGACGATCCACGAACGACTGCCCTTCCTGGGATTGGCCGCCGTCGCCTGGTTCCTTCCGAGGCTGGGGCGTGAAGTCGCCCTGGTGCTGACCTTCGGCCTCCTGACCTGGCAGGGCCTGGGAGGTGGTTTTACCGCTACCGCCTGGCAAAGTATGATCGGCAAAATCATTCCGGCCAGGCACCGGGGTTTCTTCCTCGGAACTCAGGCCGCGGCTGCCAGCCTCTTCGCCAGCGGAGGCGCCATCCTGGCCGGCGTCTTTCTGGAGCGACTGGGCTCACCGCTAGACTGGACGACTTGTTTCTTGCTGACCAGTGTCTCGATGGCTGTCTCCTGGGTCTTCCTGGCCAAGACCCGTGAACCGGATCGCCCTCCGGCGGACGGGGATGAAAACCGGTCTGACTTCTGGCGCGGCGTCATCGCTATCTTGCAGCGAGATATCAATTTCCGCTGGTTCCTGAGCGCCCGCCTGCTTTCACAGATGGCAGCCGTGGCCTTTGCCTTTTACACTATCTACGCCGTACGTTGCCATGGCATGACCGAGGGCACGGCTGGGCTGATGACCGGTGCGCTTTTGGCCGCCCAGATGGCAGCGAATCCTCTGATGGGCTGGATCGGCGATCGCTGGAGCCACCGCGCTGTTATGGCAGTCAGCGCGCTGGCTGCGACCGCCAGTGCCCTGCTGGCCTGGTGGGCGCCCGACACGAACTGGTTCTATCTGGTCTTCATCCTGGCTGGCGTGGCCAATGTGGCTTTCTGGACCACCGGACTGACCTTGACACTGGAGTTCGGGGCCGAAGCTGAGCGCCCAGCTTACATCGGCCTGGCCAACACCCTGGTGGCGCCCGGCGCGATCCTGGCCCCACTGGTGGGGGGCTGGCTGGCCGACTCTGCCGGTTACCCGGCTGTTTTCCTGGCTTCGGCGGTCTGCGGCCTGCTTACGGCGCTGATTCTCCGCGTCATGGTGCAGGACCCACGCCATGCGCCCTGCTGCCGTCCCAGGCCAATCGGCAATGACTAAGCCTATATTTCGCACTCCGCAATTTCTATTCGAGCTCCCGG
>JBBIJG010000164.1:0-6292 GCA_037446095.1 Caldilineae bacterium | reverse complement strand
CCTGGGGGACTACCGCCGGGGGCTGCTGGTCACCGATGGGGTGTTCTCCATGGATGGCGACATTGCCCCCTTGGACAAGCTCTACGAGATCGCCGAGCGCTACGGGCTGATCACGATGGTGGACGACGCCCACGGCGAGGGAGTGCTGGGCCAGGGCCGGGGCATCGTGCACCATTTTGGTCTGCACGGCAAGTTCGACGTGGAGATTGGGACGCTGTCCAAGGCCTTCGGGGTGGTGGGAGGCGTCATCGCCGGCAAGAAAATCATCGTGGACTACATGCGCCAGAAAGCGCGGCCCTTCCTCTTCTCCAGCGCCGTCACCCCGGCCGACACAGCGGCCTGCCTGGCTGCCGTAGACCTTTTAGAGGAATCCACCGCGTTGGTGGACAGGCTGTGGCAAAACACAGAGTACTTCAAAGGCGAGATGAAAAGGCTGGGCTTTGACACCGGCCACTCTCAGACGCCCATTGTGCCCATCATGCTGGGTGAGGCCCCCCTGGCCAAGCGGTTCTCGGCCCGGCTCTTCGAGGAGGGGGTGTTCGCCATGGCCATCGGCTTCCCGACCGTGCCACGCGGCCAGGCCCGCATCCGGGTGATGAACACCGCTGCCCACAGCCGGGATGACCTGGACAAAGGGCTGGAGGTCTTTGAGAAGGTGGGGAAGGAGCTGGGAGTGATTTAGGAAACCCTCGAAGTCTGGCAGATTTTACCGAAACAACCGACTTAGGGGATAGTTGAAGCCAGGGAGCACCTCACCCCCTTCCAGCTTATCACCCAATGTCAGGTGACGGATCTGGGTGGAGGAACGGTATTCGACTACCGTTTGCGTGCTGGGGTAGACTAACCAGATCAGGCGCGTTCCGGCGGACAGGTAATCCTGTACCTTCTCCTGAACCGCCTGGCTGGTTTCGGAAGGGGAAATGATCTCTATCACCAGATCGGGTGCCACTGGCCAGAAGCCGGCCTGCTGCTCCGGTGGAGGAATTTTATCGTGACGCAGGAAGGCCACGTCGGGGGCGCGCACTGTCTGCTCTGGCCTGGCCCGCAACTCAAAGCCCGGTTCAGCCGTGTAAACCTCACCCAGTTCATGCTCCTCGAGGTACGATGCCAGAGCCCCAACCAGACGGGCAGCGTATCGTCCCTGGATAGGGCTAGCCGGGCTCCTCATCATCAAATCACCTCCCACCAATTCGTAGCGTTCTTCAGCGTCGGCCAGAGCCAGCAGATCATCCGCTGTCCAGGGCCGCCCTGGCCCCGGTATGCGGATTGGTTCAACGAGCGGAGCAGTCGCCTTGGCCTGGTAGATGAGTGTCTTCGCTGAGGCTGAAAGAGCCATTTGCCGTCTCCTGTTGATTACCCTAATTCGCTTCCCCCGAGCATATTGTAGCACAAACCAATGACCCGGTCAAAATCAACCCGCCAGCCCCTTTAATCCCCTTTGATCACCGCATCAGCCGGCATTCCCGGCTTCAACCTGTGCGCGGGGTTGGGCACCTTCACTTTGACGGCAAAGACCATGTTCACCCGTTCCTTCCTGGTCTGCACGTTCTTGGGCGTGAACTCGACCTCGGAAGCGATGTAGCTCACTCGCCCCTCAAAGACCTTGCCAGGGAAAGAATCCACTCTCACCTCCACGGCCTGTCCCACTTTCACTCGTCCAATCTCGTCCTCCGGGATGTAGACCGTCAGTGTCACCTCATCGAGATTGGCCACCGTCATCAGGCTGGCCCCAGGCACGGCCATCTCGCCCACCTGCACTGTGCGTCCCGTCACCAGCCCGTCTATAGGTGAGCGCAGGGTCAATTTCTCCAACTGCACCTCCAGCGTCCCCAAGGCGGCCTCAGCTCTGGCCACCTCAGCCTGAGCCACTGCCACCTCTTCCTCCGTCGGGCCGGCTTCCAGGTCCGCCAATTTGGCCTGAGCCATCTCCACTGCCGCCTGAGCCGCCTGGTATTCTGCCCAGGCCGCATTGACCTGAGCGTTCATCACCAGGGGGTTTTCCTTCATAGCCAGCAGATGTTCCAACCGGATTTGCGCCCCTTTCAGAGTTGCCTCTGCCGCTTTCACGCTGGCCTGGGCTGCCTCCACCTGCTTGACAGAGGCCAGATACTTTGTCTTGTCCTCGTCGCTGCCCTGGAACAACTGATAGTGCTCGCGATTGACCTCGGCCTCGGCCAGGGCAGTGCGGGCCTGATCCAGTTGCACTTTGGCCAGTTCCACCTCGGTGCGCGCCTGGCTGATCTGAGCCTCCAGCTCCTGGGGATCGTCACGCGCCTCCACAGCGTTCTGCCAGGCCCGGTAGGCCCCTTCCTGGGCGGCCTGGGCCTCAGCCAGGGCAGCCTGGGCAGCGGCAATCTCCTCGGAACGGGCGCCGGCTTTCACCTGGGCCAGTTTGGCTTGGGCCGTCTCCAGAACAGCCTGGGCCTGGCTGACCTGGGCCTGGAGGAGGGCCTGGTCCAGCCTGATCAGCACAGCCCCGGCCTCTACCTCGTCCCCCTCGTCGGCCAATAGGGCCTCGATGCGCCCACCTACCTCGGCGGTGATAGAGACCTCCTCGCCTTCGATGGTGCCGGAGGCCGAAATGGTGGTTTCGGCTGCTTTGGCTTCAGTAGGAACCAACCGGGCCACCAATTGAGTCGCCTGCTCGGACGACAGGCCCAGGCCGGTCATGAGTTGGGTGGCCTGCTGCGGTGAAGTACTGCTGTACCACCAGGCAGCAAGGCCCGCCAGCATAAGTAGAACGACAAGTAAAACAATCGCTCGTTTCATGTTGACTCCTTTGCGCGAAGGGCCTAAAGGGACTGAGGGGACCTGTTCTTCCCCTTAGACCCATTAGCCCCCTCAGTTCTCTCTGATTACCGCATCGGCCGGCATGCCCGGCTTCAGTTCGTGCGTGGGGTTGGGAATCTTGACCTTGACGGCAAAGACCATGTTCACCCGCTCCTCCTTGGTCTGGACGTTCTTGGGCGTGAACTCGGCCTCGGATGCAATATATTTCACCCGCCCCTCAAAGACCTGGCCAGGGAAAGAATCCACGCTGACCTCCACCGTCTGACCTACTTTGACCTTGCCGATCTCGTCTTCGGGGATGTAGATGGTGAGGGTCACTTCGTCCAGGTTGGCAATGGTCATGAGGGTGGCTCCGGCGACGGCCATCTCTCCCCGATGGACTGTCCTTTCCATAACCAGCCCCGAGGCGGGAGCGGTGAGGGTCATCTTGGCCAGTTGGGTCTTGATGAGTTCTACTGCCGCCTGCGCCTGCTTTACCTGAGTTTCGGCCACGGCGATTTGCTCCGGGGTGGCTCCGGCTTTCAGGGCCTCCAGTTGGGCCTGGGCAGCCTGCACGGCCGCCTCGGCCCTTTCGTACTGAGCTTTGGCCTTATCCACCTGGGCATTCAGTTCTTGGGGATTCTCACGGATGGCCAGCAGGTCTTTCAGAGCAGCCTGAGCCCCGTTACGGGCGGCCTGGGCCATAGCCACCGCCTCCCAACTGGAGGTCAACCTCCGGGCGGACAGATTCCACTGGTAAAAGACCTCTTCCCGCTCGCCTTGGTTGAACTTGACCAGGTAGGAGCCCCCAATAGGGCCAAAGGGGGTGGGTACGGAGAAATGGACTCTGAAGGGATGGGAGACCATGTCGGCGGCCCTGGCCAGCATATCGTACCCGGCCTGGGAAGCCTCGGCGGCAGCCACGGCTGCCTGGAGCTGGTATTCGGCCACCTCCAGTTGAGCTTTGGCGGCGTCAATCTGGGCCTCCAGCTCCTGAGGGTTGTTGCGGATGGCCAGGGCATCCTGCCAGCCTTGATAGGCCCCATCGCGGGCAGCCTGAGCCTGGGCCAGGGCCGCTTCGGCCTGGCGGATGGCCCCCGGGCGAGGGCCGGCCTTGACCTGGGCCAGGGCAGCTTGGGCAATCTGGACGGCGGCCTGGGCCTCGCGCAGTTGAGCCCGGACCATGGCATCGTCCAGGATGATCAGAGCTTGGCCTTTCTCCACCTCGTCGCCCTCATCAGCCAGGAGCTGGTCAACGCGACCAGAGACCTCGGCGGTGACGGAGAACTCCTCAGCCTCGATGAAGCCAGAGGCGGAAAGGGACTCCTCAGCAGAGGCTGTCTGGATCTCCAGACTGGTCAGGAGTTGGCTCCAGGCAGCCGGATTGGTGGCAGAGTACCACCCGCCGGCGGCGACTATGGCCGCCAATACCAGTAGAACGATCACTAGCGGTTTCACTCTTTTCATTCAAAGCACCTCTTTTCAATCATTCTAACCGCTTATGAAAGCGCCAGACACTGAGAATAAAGACGGTCAGCCCAAAAATGGACAAGGGGACAACGTGCTTCCACAGGAAGGCCATCCCTACCCCTTTCATCACGACGCCCCGCAATATCTCGTTAAAGTAAGTCAATGGTATGAAGTAGCCCGCATAGTAGGCCAGCGTGGGCATGTTGTCCCGGGGTATAAGAAAACCGGACAGGATGAGCGAGGGTAGCAGGACAAAGCCGGCCAGTTGGCTGGCCTGCATCTGAGTTTGCGAGACGGTAGAGATCAGCACCCCTGTGCCCAGGGAGCCCAGCAGAAAGACAATGGACAGCGCCAAAAGTAGAGGCAGGCTGCCGCTGAATTTGACCCCAAAGACAAAGTAGCCTACAGCCAGGGTCAATCCTACATTGAGAAAAGCCAGCAGCACAAAGGGCACGAGCTTGCCCATCATCAACTCCCAGGGCCTGACCGGAGTGACAATGAGTTGCTCCAGCGTCCCCTGCTCCCGCTCGCGCACGATGGCAAAGGAGGTCAGGAAGATGCTCTGAATTTGCAGGATCAATCCAATCAGGGCAGGGACCAGGGCGTTGACCTTGTCCAGGTTGGGGTTGTAGAGGAGACGAGGTCTCATCAGGATGGGCATGACCATAGAAGACACATGCGCCCCACTTTTACCTACTTGGGTCTCGACGATCTCCACCGCTGTGGCCTGGCCTATGGACTCGGCGGCGAATTGAGCCACCTGAGCGATGGTGGTGTCGGAGCCGTCAATAAGGGCCTGAACCTGGACCTGTTTTCCCGCTTCCAGATCGGTCGCGAAACCAGGCGGGATGATGATGCCCACCCGCACCACACCCTCATCAATCAGGTCCTGGATCTCTTGCCGGCTATGGGCGGTGCGTTCCAGCTTGAAAAAGCCGGTCTGCCAGAATTTCTCCAGAAAGGCCCGGCTTTGGGAGTCCATAGCCTGATCGAAGACGGCGGTGGGGATATCCTCAATGTCCACGGCCACGGCGTAGCCCATCAACAGGAGCATGGTGATGGGCATGATCAGCACGATGCTCAAAGTCCGCGAGTCACGGAAGATGTGGGTGAATTCTTTGTGTACGATAGCGAACAACCGGGATACCATTCACGACCTCTTGACACCGTACAGGAGCAATTGGACTAGCTCCTGACTGATTTTTTCGTAGGGTAGAGGGGTAACATCCTTGGGCCTGAGCAGTTCCTGGACGAGGACAAACACGACGACCAGCACGGCATAGGCCTGAGCCACCACAGCGGTGTTCATCTTTCTAAATATACCCCTCTCGATCCTGTCCTGGAAATATCGCTCCAGGATGGTGAGGGTCTGCAAAGGCTGGCGAAAATACTCGGCCCTCGTTTCATCATCCAGGGTGACGACGCTGGCCAGTATAGATTTGACCAGGTCGAGGTTCTGGAGCAGCGTCTCCATTGCCCTGGTACATGACTGGGTTAAGAGCCGCTCTTCCCCCTCGACGTCGGTGGGCTCGTTCCCCCCGAAAGCGGCCTGCAGGAAAGCGGCCAGCATGGGCTCGCCGATCAACTGGGGGATGCTCATGAACAGGTCCTCTTTGCCCTTGAAGTAAAGGTAAATGGTCCCTGGGGCTACACCGGCCTCTTCGGCTATCTCGGCCACGGTGGCGTTGCCAAAGCCCCGATGGGCAAAGACCTTGACGGCCGCTTTCTGAATCTGTCCCCGTCGCAAAGCTTTGTTCTGTTCCCTCTTGTCTGCTGGCTCCATGGCGTTACACTCTATTTCTCTTTGAGAGACGAAACAAAGACGTCTTCTAAAGAGGGGGCGATCAGATCAATGCTGGCTACCTTGATGCCCTTATCTTGCAGTGTCTTCAGGATCGCTGATCTGTGGCCTTCTCCGTTTTCGGCGATGACGTGGATCAGAGCTCCGTAGAGGGCTACCTCGTCGAAGAGGTCCAACTGGCGCAGGGCCAGGATCGCTGCTTCCGGCTGATCGCAGTCTACCTCCAGCACCTGGCCCTGCATCACGTTCTCC
>JBBIJG010000163.1:3279-6305 GCA_037446095.1 Caldilineae bacterium | reverse complement strand
ACGGAGGCATAGAAGATGTACATGGCTGTCTGAGGATGGCCAGCCAGAATTGAGCAGCCAAAGGCCAGCCCGGCCAGGATCACGTAAAACCAGAATTGAGAACCGAAGGCCAGCCATCTACCCGGCCCCGAACCTCTGTGTTCCGCCGCCAGGTCCAGCAGCAGCAAAATCAGCGGCAGCCAGATGGCGGTCCGCAAAATCGTCACCTGTTGGACAGGGAAGGAGGTCAAATAACCGCTGTAGGTAAAGGTCAGCGCAGAGACTGTGGCGGCGAACCGATTACGCGACAGACGGCGGACGAAGAGATAGGTGAAGAGGCTGGCCAGAGCGAAGTGGAAGATAACCTGGGCTTCCAGAGCCCAGAGGGGGAACCCCAGTCCGGCCAGGGCCAGCAGCAGGATGAGCAGCAAATTGAAGGGATAGAGAGCTCCCGACTGGATGTCGGCCAGGCCCGGTTGGCCGGCGTAGATGTGAGGGTCCCAAAGGGGTAGACGCCCCTGGGCCCACTCCCGCGCCGCAAAGAGGTGCAGCGGATAATATTGCTCGGTGAAATCGCCAGCGGGGATGATGGCCCGGTCGGCCGGATCAGGAGCCAGCAGCCGCCAGAAAAAAAGGCCGGGCAACAAAAACAGCACGGTCAGCGCCATGGCCTCAGAAAACCGGTTGCGATTTGGTTTGGCCAGGATCACCACAGGTGCCTCCTTCCTTAAAAAATATAACGATAGTTTATTTTACCGCATTTCCCTCTATTTTTCAACAGGATGCTCAAGCGACTCTCCTGTCTCCAGCATCTCCACTTGCTTAAATCAGCCATTAGTGCTAAACTATGGGTGAGCTTCTTGAGAATTGGGGGAGGCCACTATGACAGCCCAGGCTCTCTATCGCCGATGGCGCTCACGTACCTTTGAAGAAGTGCTCGGACAGGAGCATGTGACCCGCACCCTGCGGAACGCTTTGCTGAGCGGGCGCATCGCTCACGCTTACCTCTTTGCCGGACCCCGGGGCACGGGCAAGACGACCATGGCCCGCCTCCTGGCCAAGGCTGTCAATTGCCTGTCTGAAGGAGACGAGAAACCCTGCAACCAATGTTCCATTTGCCAGGCTATCAACGAAGGGCGTCTGCTGGACCTCATCGAAATTGACGCTGCCTCCAACCGGGGCATTGATGAAATCCGTGCCCTGCGCGAGAAGGTGGGCTTTCGCCCCAACGAGGCCCGGTACAAGGTCTATGTGATAGATGAGAGCCATCAGCTCACCAATGAAGCCTTCAACGCCCTGCTGAAAACCCTGGAGGAGCCACCCCCCCACGTCATCTTTGTTTTGGCCACCACCGAACCCCACAAAATACCGGCTACCATCCTCTCCCGCTGTCAGCGTTTTGACTTCCGGCGCGCTTCCCTGGAAGACCTGCGTCGCAAGCTGCACCGCATCTGCGAAGCAGAGGGCATTGCTATTGAGGAAGCCGCCCTGGAGTTGATTGCCCGTAGCGCTGCCGGAAGCTTCCGTGATGCCGAGAGCCTGTTGGATCAACTGGCCTCCTACGGCGACGACAAGATCACTCTGGCTCAGGTGCAGGCCGTGCTGGGCACCGTCTCTTCCCAGGCCGTCGGAAAGCTGGTGGACCACCTGGTGAAGCGGGATGTGGCCGGTGGACTCGATCTCATCAACCAGGTGATGGACGATGGGATAGACCCTCGGCAGCTCAACCGTGAGCTGGTCGAGTATCTGCGGGGCCTGTTGCTCATCAAGGCCGGCAATGGAGCGAGCCTCCTCAACGTCACCGCCGAGGTCCTGGCCGAGATGGAGAGCCAGGCCCGACAGCTTTCGACCCAAGCCCTGCTCCGAATGGTGAGACTCTTCCATCAAGCCGGCCTCGACTTTAAGGTCAGCCTGCAGCCCCAGTTGCCCCTGGAACTGGCCTTCATCGAAGCCACTCTGCACGAAGATTCGGCCGTTGAAAAAGGGCCGGCCTCAAAAGTTCAAGCTCCCACGCCGACCGTCCTCCGCGAAAGCCAGATGGCGGAGGTGGACAGGACAGGCCAGGCGGTCGCTGTGGATATCAGGCCACGGCCTGCCCTGGCCGGGGAAACCCCGGCCGGCAGAAAAGCGCCGGCGGCGCCCGAAGTAACAGTGGAGCAGGTACGCCTGAACTGGGCTCACATCCTGGCCGAGATAAGGCCCCATAACCGCTCGGCTGAGGCTCTACTCCGCTCCGGCCATGCGGAAGCTGTCGAGGGCAATGTCATCGTCCTGGGTTTCCCCTATGCCTTTCACAAAGAACGGATCGAAGAACCCAAATGTCAGGCCCTGGTGGAGCAGGCTTTCAGTCGGGTATTGGGCCATCCCTGTCGCATCAAATGCGTATTGGTGTCCAAAAGCGACTCCAAAACTACCCCTCAACCCCTGAAAGTCTCTCCGCCAGAGCCGACCAAAGGGGAACCGAAAGAGGACAAATATCGGGCTATCATTGAGGACCCTGTCGTCAAGGCGGCTGTGGATAAATACGGAGCTCAAGTAGTAGACATTCAATAACAGGACCTGCGCTGCGCAGGGTAGGAGGTGATATGAGCAAAGGCAGAAGACCGATGAAGATACCCGGGGGTGGTGGCGGGGCCATGCTCCAGCAACTGCAGAAACTGCAAGAGGAGATGGTCAGAACCCAGGAAGCCTTAGGCGAAGAGACCGTCACCGTCACCGCCGGAGGAGGGGCTGTCACCGTCGTTATCAGTGGCCACCAGAAAATCCAATCCATCACCATTGACCCCGAGGTCGTGGACCCCGATGACGTAGAGATGCTTCAGGACCTGATCACGGCGGCCGTCAACGAGGCCATTGACAAGTCACAGCAATTGGCTGCTGAGCGGCTGGGAGCTCTAACCGGTGGCCTGAGAATCCCTGGCTTAATGTAGAAAGGTCCGTGTGGCGGTGAGAACGCTTGCCGAACCTGTGGCCAGACTGATTGACGAATTCAGCCGTTTACCCGGCATTGGCCCCAAAACGGCCTCCCGGCTGACCTTCTACCTGCT
>JBBIJG010000163.1:0-3245 GCA_037446095.1 Caldilineae bacterium | reverse complement strand
TGGCTGATGCCCTGCGGGACCTCAAGGAGCGGACGGTTTTCTGTTCTATCTGCTTCAACATCGCCGAGACCAGTCCCTGTCCCATCTGCGGTGATGAAAGCCGTGACCGCTCTATCATCTGTGTGGTCGAAGAACCCCTGGACGTGTTGGCCATAGAGCGCACGCGGGAATACAAGGGGCTCTATCATGTTCTGCATGGCGCCATCTCACCGGTGGAAGGCATCGGCCCCGATGAACTCAAGATCCATGAACTGCTGGCGCGGCTGAAGGTCGAACCGGTGAAGGAAGTCCTCCTGGCCACCAACCCTAACCTGGAGGGCGAAGCCACAGCCATGTACCTGGCACGTCTCATCGCCCCTTTGGGATTGCGCATCACCCGCCTGGCCCGAGGTTTGCCTGTAGGTGGTGATCTGGAGTATGCCGACGAGATCACTCTGACGCAGGCTTTGGAAGGACGGCGGGAAATGGAGTGGTAATCATAATTTTGACAGCAAGCTGAAAAGATGCTATGATAAACAAAATCTAGAATACTGGACAAGGAGGCCATATGGCCAGAGCGATCCGGGGCCTGGATCCTACCTACTATATCCTCGCCTCGCTGCCCGAAATAGACGTTGAACGTTTGAAAAAAGACAGCCTTAGAGTCTACCTGCAGAACCGGTTACGGCGTTTGGAGGACCGTATTTCCATCCTTTCGCAACAACGTGCGAATGAAGAAGATTGGCTGCACTGGTATTGGGGGGAAGAGAACCGAAGAGCTTTGGGATAGTTTGCTAGAGTTGGATTATCTGGAGGCCACCAGAGAGGCCATCATCGAGACCCTGGAAGCCCTGTAAGTTTGAAAAAGATATGGGATGCCTCTTAAGGCATCCCATTTTGCTCCAGATAGATGTGTCTCCCCTCAAATTCAACACGCGCCGCAGAAACCTGCGACGCGATCTGGCTTGGCCGTCATAGGCTAGGGTATAACCAGACGCTGACCGGCATAGATACAGTTGAGGTTAAAGATACCATTGGCCTGGGCGATGGCCCAGGGGCTCACCCCGTACAACCTGGATATGGATAGAAGCGTCTCCCCCCGGACGACGATGTGAATGCGGGGGCATGGATAGCAAGTTGGGATGAGAAGCACTTGCCCGGCATAGATGCGGTTTGGGTTTGAGATGCCATTGGCCCGGGCGATGGCATAAGGACTGACCCCGTACAAACGTCCGATAGAGGATAAAGTCTCGCCCCGCCTTACGCAGTGGTAGACCGGCCCATAGCCCGGTGGAGCTGCGTAGCTGACGGCCGTCGTCAGCAGACCAAGGAGCAAAACGGCTGCCAAGATGACCACGATTTTCCTCATAACCAATGTCCTCCTTTTCGCCAGCGGCGAGTGTGTTGGCGGGTGTGTGGCGCCCCGTCCGAAAGTCCTAGCAGACACTTCTATTATACACTATAATTGACTAAATTTCAATACTGAGTTAACATAAATAAGACAAAATAGGACAGTTTTCCTAGGTTCCAGACCCAACATTTCATCCCCATGGGTCTGCGCCAAGGGATACTCTAACAGACTCGACGCCGGAGGGCCATTGTTATTTTTCAACAGGTCGGCAAGTAGCGTGGAGGTAGCTGAACTCACCCCGTGATGGTATGATCTCCAACACCTCCACGATTTCATAGAACTTGTCGCCTAGTTTCACCCGATCCCCTTCCTTGGGGCGTTTCTCCATGTTCTGGATTGCACCAGGGTGCCCTCCTCCCTGGACGACAAAGCTGACTTTGTAGATCATGACCCTCACCTCCTCAGGGGCCTACTAACCAGGCTCTTTCCGGGTCAGGTTGATTAGACGGAGCTTGAAGGCCAGGTCAGCAGCGATGTTCTTCATCACGATAAAGCCGATACGCGTGTCCTTCTCGCACAAGGAGATAAAGTCTGCCCTGTCCGCCACCCACAGTTTGGTGCCATCGGCGACACAACGGGCAGAAGCGGTGCGGGGGCCTTCGTCCAGGAGAGCCATCTCGCCGAAAATTTGACCCTTCCCTAAAGTGACAATGCTCTTTTCCGTACCCGGCTCAGGAACGTTGAGGGTAATTTCCACATGCCCATCCTGAATGAGATACAGTTCGGAGCTTTTGTCGTTTTCCCTGAAGATGAGCTCCCCTGCATGATAGGTTTGTTCTCGACACAGCTCAGCCACCTGTTTCAGTTGACTCTCCGATAGGCCGTTCAGGATGTCCACTTTTTTCAACAGCGGTATGATAGACATTACTTTCCCTCCTTCTGAACTGCTGGTAACCACCCCCAGACATTGGAAACTTGCTGATTCTATTATACCACGTATGCTTTCAAAAATCTAGCCAGACCAGGCGGGTTATCAGGGCGTGTGGCCAGGTCGTAATGACTTGACAGAACGACCGGTTAGTGCTATCCTTATAAAGC
This sequence comes from Caldilineae bacterium, assembly GCA_037446095.1. Classification (GTDB taxonomy): domain Bacteria; phylum Chloroflexota; class Anaerolineae; order E26-bin7; family E26-bin7; genus E26-bin7. The sequence goes on along the minus strand of JBBIJG010000163.1, from coordinate 817 downwards.
CGTTAGAAACCTATACCCCAACCCGGAGGAACCTTAATGTCTACCCAACTCGTGCAGACCTTCATTGACAAAGACCTCTTTGAACGGGCTTCTGCCAAAGCGGCGAGTGAGAAAAAGACCCTTGACGCAGTGCTGGCCTCCTTGATTGAAAACTGGGTGGGAACGTGGCAACCTCCTGCCCCATCGCCCGCCCCGCCATCTCCGACGCCGTCGCCCGGATACCAGACCTATGTCGTTAAATCCGGCGACACGCTCAGCGCCATCGCCAAGAGGTTCTACGGGGACCCCAACAAGTATCCCATCATTGCCCAGTTCAACGGTATCGCCGACCCACGCCGGATCTATCCGACGATGACCTTGAAGATCCCCGATCTCGCGCCCGTGCCACCGCCGGTCACTCCCCCTCCTCCCTCACCCGTGCTGGCCCCACCACCACGACCGGGCTATCCGCCGGTGCCAGATGGTCAAGCCCAGATCGAGCAGGTCTTTGGCCGATTCGAATGGGAAGAAGACCCTAACGCACGGGGGCATATTCGTTTGCTCAGCGATTGGGAGTGGCGGAACATCAAACTGATGCGCGACATCCCGGCCCTGCCCGGAGGCAAGATCTACGGGCACAAACTACTCGAGCCGGTCTTTCGCGCCGTGTTCGGCGAAATCAGGGAGCAGGGACTGGCCAGCTTGCTGCGTACCTACGATGGCTGTTTCGTTCCACGCCACAAGATGTTAGATCCGCAACGGGACCTTTCCGTCCATTCGTGGGGAATCGCCATTGACCTGAATGCAGCGACCAATATGCCTGGCATGCGCGGCGATA
>JBBIJG010000162.1:0-6315 GCA_037446095.1 Caldilineae bacterium | reverse complement strand
AGCCTGGATGCCCGGGATCCTCATAGCCTCTAGCTCTTGCCACAACGTCGCCCCATAGGTTAGGGCCATGGTCATGTGGGTATCCGTGACGGCCCTCCCCACCGTCGTCACCCAAAATATCGGGTTGTGGCGATGAGTCACACAGTTCACTTTGATGAAGTGTCTATCCACGGTACCAACGCCTGAATAATAGCCCGTGTATTCCCCAAAGGGCCCCTCCGGCTTAAGGGCCTCAGGGTCTATCTCTCCCTCCACGACGATTTCAGCCGTGGCCGGGATGGGCAAGTCAACTGTTTCCCCCTTGACCACCTCAATGGGTTGGCCGCGGATGGCACCGGCAAAGTCGTATTCCGATTCAAAAGCCGGAAGCCGGGCCGCGCCCATCAGGAACAGGATGGGGTCACAACCAACCACCACGGCTACCGGCATGAGTTGTTTGCGCTCTCTGTACTTGTTGAGCATGATGTCAGCGTGCTTCCCCTTGATGAACTGGGTCCCCAATGTCTGTTCATCAATGAGCATCAGCCGATAGGTGCCCAGGTTGACCCAATCCGTATCGGGGTCCTTAGTTATGACAAAGGCCGCTGTTCCAAAATAGCGTCCACCGTCTCTGGGGTACACCTTCGGTACAGGAAACTTGAGAAGGTTGACCTTGTTTCCTTTATCAACGTTCTCTTTACAAGGACCGCTATCTACCCACTTGGGGGGTATCTTGTTGGCCGTCCTTTTGACCCATTCCCTCATCAGCTCAACCAGGCTTGTATTTTTGGGCATCCCCATAATCAGAGCCAGCCGAGCAGTGGTCGTGCAGGCACTGGTCAGCACGGGGGTGTGATAGCCCTTGACCTTCTCAAAGAGAAGAGCCGGACCTTGCTGCTCCTCATTCAGCTTGGCCACATGGGAAAGCTCCAGGTTCCAATCCACCTCGGCCTTGATCCTCTTGAGCTCTCCCTCCCTTTCACAAAGGTTCAACCACTCTCGCAAATCTTTCATAATTTAACCTCCTTCAATTTATGCTGATGGTTCGTTCATTTTTGATCGAGTTTCCGAAATTGGTACTCTCTCCCTTGGGGATTGATCTCGCTTGCTCGCCTCGCCGGGCGAAGTCCACAATATCATCGTTGAGCCTAAAGAAGCGATACTCATCGCGGCAATCATTGTGGAAAATGCCTAGCACGCGCGGATAATCTTCGGGCGTTATTGCTCCCTCACGCCCTCGACGATTTAAAGCACCGGTTACCTCGATGATGAGTAATGGTGAGAAGACAACTATCGCCTCATCGGCGGGGGCGATGGTAGCTCGTAGCCCATCGCTGCCCATTTCGTCAACCAGGAGTTTGCTTATTAGCGCACCTTAACCGTGGCTAAAGCTTTTTCCATCAGCATCTCATAAGCCGTTTTTCCACCAAGGACCGGGCCCCTGGGGCGCTGGCTCCACACCGTCTCTGGCCGACTCTGCACTATAAAGATGTTTTCCGGGAAAGGAAAATCCTTATCAATGGCCCATTCTATGTCTTGTGGGGAACCATAGTGTTCTTCGATCCGTTTGGCAACCTTGACCAATTCAATAATCTCCCGGTCATCCAGACAGGGAACATTCTGCTGGGTTGGGGGCACCTCACGATGGATCACCCCTGTTTCGCCGTCGTACACACACTCAACGGTCTTGGGGGATATCGTCCTCTCACTAATCTCAAAAACGACCTTGTCTACAACGAAGCTGTCTGGGGTAACCGCGCCGGATACTACCGTCTCTCCCAACCCCCAACTGCCTTCAATCACCACTTTTGAAGGGTCACCATTAACCGGGTTGAGGGTAAACATCACCCCGGCTGCCTTTGCATTCACCATCTTCTGTACACCCACACTGAGCAGCACTTTCTCGTGGGGGAAGTTCATCCTGCTCCGGTAGCTGATAGCCCGTGGGGTAAACAGGCTGGCCCAACAGTTTTGGACCATCCTGAGGACATTTTCGAGACCCTTGATCCATAGGTAGGTGTCCTGTTGTCCGGCAAAGCTGGCTGTGGGCAGGTCCTCGGCTGTGGCGCTGGAACGCACTGCTACGGGGAGATCTTCGACCTGGCACCTCTCGCAAAGCCTGGCATAACTCTCTCCTATCGCCTCGGCGATGGCCGGGGGCACGGGGGCATTGCTCATCAAATTTTTAATTTCGGCGCTGGCACTATCCAGAGAGGCCATATCGTCAGGGTTAACAGCGGCCAGGATATTTTGAATCTCCCGGTTGATCCCGGCCCCGGTGATGAATTCTAGGTAACTGTCCGTGGTGACGGCAAAACCCGGTGGCACTCTGATCCCGGCTCTCAGCATCTCCCCCAGGCTGGCATTCTTGCCCCCTACCACGGGCAGAGAAGCTTTGGTTATTCGCTCAAATTCTAATACATACCCCATATTTACCTCCTTGATAAGTTCGCGACACCCTCGGGGTGGGCAAGAAGAGCAAGGGGGCAGGCCCTCAATCCCTTTCCCCCCATATATGCATCAACTTAACCGGACGGGACGAATCGGGCCCTCCAAGGCTTATTCCTCCCTCTCCCGTCGCGAACGGCTAGACGGGAGAGGGAGACTCTTTCCCTTGAGAAAGGAAGACCTTTCCCCTCACCCATGTCTAGGTCCAGGAGAAAGATCAGGGGGTGGGGTTGAGAGCCAGGTGCAACTTCTCAGGCATTCGCCCGCTTGACAATGGTGACGACCCCTCTGTCTCCATCAACTCTGATGATGTCGCCGGTCTTGATCACAGAGGTAGCCGTGCCGGTCCCGGTCACTGCGGGCAAACCGTACTCCCGACAGACGATGGCGGCATGGGAGGTGATCCCACCGATGTCGGTGACGGCGGCCTTGATCTTCGAGAACACCGGGGCCCAGGCCGGGTTGGTGTTGCCCACCACCATGATCTCGCCCGGCTCCATGGTCACGATTTCCTCGAGGAGTTTGAGGACCCGGGCTTTGCCCTCCGCAATACCGGCGGAAGAAGCAAAGCCTTTCAGTTCGGTCACTTCCTCCGGCTTGACCTCGACCCCTTTCAACCAGTCCTGGACTTTCTCCGTCGTCACGCCCCACAGCATCACCGTAAATGGCTCCGCTACAACTTCCGGAGGGACGCCTAAAGCGGGTGGTGGGGTCCACTTAGCTGCGGCCTTGAGGATTTGCTTACGCTTCTCAGCCTTGGCTGCCCATTTCAGTGTGGGTATGTTTTCGCCCAAGGCCCAGGAGGTCGCCAGGTCCTCAATCAAATAGGGAATTTCAAGGCGGTTGAACATGAAGAAGTCTTCCTCATCCCTCAGCACGCCGTGCTTGACGAAGAGCCTGGCAAAGTCCCTCATCTTGGCGAACCAGATGGTGTGGAACCAGTGCTCGACCCAGAAGAGGTGGTTCTCGGCGTACTTGTAGATGGTCCTGGTGTTCCTGTAGGCGTCCTCGAAAGACTTCCGGTCCTCGTCTGTTTTGATCAGCTTGCGGTATTCGTTGACCAGAGCGTCCCGAGCTTCGGCAATGGCCGTCAGCGACCGCTCGATCTTCTCCCCCTTGTCCAGCCGTTCGATGTAGCTCTTGATGTAGCTGAAAGGCACATCCAGCTTGGTGACCCAGCTCCCCTCATAGTGGAACCAGCCGCTGCCGCAGGAGACGTAGAACCAGGGGTTTTTGACCCCCTCCAACTCTTCCAGCCAGTACCGGCCGGCGTCAATCTCCCTGAGGCTCTCGATCTTCCTGGCCGCGGGGCGGTCGCTCTTGAGGATCTCGGCCACTTTGGGTTCGGCGTGAGCCAGTCGGGCCAGCCGGCACAGCTCCTCCTCGGGGCGGAACATGGACACTTCAGCCCCGGCGACCATCTTGCCAATCGCGCTCTCGCTGATCCCTGGGAAGAGCTTACGAGCCACATCAGCAAACATGAGGTAGGCCAGGTAGGTGAGGTTGAGGTAGTTGAAGTGGTATTGCCAGCCCCGATACATGATGTCCACTGCCTTATCCCAGGCCTCCAGCAGTTCCTGCGCCGCCGTCACACCGGGGAGGGTGGAAGCGGAGTCGAAATCGGGAACATACCTGGGCAGCTCTTCCGGCACCTTTACCGCTTCCAGCTCCCGCCCCAGAGCCTGGAATCTGGAGAGCCACTCGTTCCATAGTTCGTCGTAATGTTCAAAGACCGGAAAGGTCCGCTTGGGGAACAGTTCGGCTTTCTCCTTGATGACTTCTTCCGGCGGGGGGGTGATGGCACAGATGTACATGTAGCAGCCGAGCATTCTTTGGGCTACACCCTGGGCCGGGGGAATGCAGAATACACGGGTGGTGTGCTGGGCCAGGGAGATCTGCCAGGCCTGATGGAATATCTCATCGAGGGGGACCATCGGGTCTGGGGCGTGGATCTTGTCCTGGTACCAGAACTGCGTATCCTCCCAGTCTTGCCTCTCCGCGGAGAACAGGCGGTGTGGCGGATACATCTCCTCCCAACCTTCCATCTCGGGCGGTATCTCGACCTCCCGGGCATAAGGAAACCTTCTTTCCTTCGCCATAGTGCCCTCCTTTAGAATTAAAATTGGGGGTCTCTTTGGACCCGATGACCTGAGTGCCAAAATCCTACTGGGTCTGCTCTGGTTCTTCATCACCTCCTTCCTGGGTGATGGCCGTCATCATCCCCTCCAGAAGAGCCACCGCAGTCTCGGCGTAGAGGGGCTCGTTGATATGGGCGTCCACCTCCACAACTTCGATCTCCGGCTTCAGGCGCCTTTTGAGCTCCTCCCCGAAGGCCTGGTCGCCCTCCGGGTCATAGAGCGGTTCGCCCTCCCGGTCGGCCTCTGACCAGCCCTGCAACGGGAGCAGCACTTTCACCGGGCCTTGTGCCCGGTTCAGTCGCTCCGCCATCGCCTGGGCCACCTGGGTCAGTTCCTCCGTACTCGGACGGGCGCAGCGGCGAAAGTCGTGATGGTAGAATTTGCGCCCCTGGAAGCGGGCTGGAATCCCTTCCTCCAGGACGGCGATACAGTCCAGGCCGCCGGGGCCGACGACCTGGGGGATGCCTTTTCGGCCTGCCGTCTCTAACCTTTCAGGTCCGATATTCCCGTAGGCGCCACCAGCCAGGTGGTCTACGAGTTCGTGGGTGGTCAGATCAAGGACTCCGGTGAAGAGACCCCGGGCAATCAGCTCCTCCATGGCTGTCCCACCGCTGCCCACGGCATGAAAGATGACAGCTTCGTAGCCCTTTTCCCTCAACAGTTGAGCGGCGTGCCGAGCACAGGGGGTGGTGATCCCAAAGTCAGTCACTGCGATCAGCGGGGGCGTCTGGGTGAAGGTCTCTAGGGCCTCCTCAGTCTGCGCCTCTATCATACCGCAAATAGCCCCGGCAGCGCGGGTCAGGATGTCCCGCGTGATCGGGTTGAGGCCGACGATGTCGGCCACTGATTGCATCAACGTGATGTCCTTGCCGTTCACAAAGCGGCTCATGTCGCCGGCAATCATCGAAGAGAGGACCAGCTTGGGCACCCCAATGGGCAGAGCCTGCATGATGGCCGTGCCTATAAACAGAGCCGTACCCCCACCAAGGGCGATGACACCGTCTAGCCCCCCGCCTTCGTAAAGTTCCTGGGCCTTCCGGCGCGCTCCTTCGATCACGATGCGGACTGCCCGTTGCCGGTCGCCTGCCTCCAGCGCTTCCTGAAGGTTCAGCCCGCTGGCCTGCACAACTTCTTGGCGGGAGATATCGGCCGGCAGACCGGGCTGCCCCCGGGTGCTGATGTCCATCACCACGGTCCGATGCCCCCGCCGCTCGACCTGCTCCTTGAGAAAACCAACCTCTGTTCCCTTGGTGTCGAGAGTGCCAATGACCAGGACTCGCCTCACCTCACGCTCCATCCTTCCCTGTATGGATCACCGAAGGTCTCCTGGACCGAGGTGAGGGTGACTCGGTGAGGACACCTTCACTCATCGTGCGTGCGCCAAACCTTCTTCGACATCAGGTTGTCAAAGATCTCAACCACCGCCTCGGCGAAGCGAGGCTCGTTGATGTGAGCGTCTACCTCCACAATCTCAATACGCGGGTCCAGGCGCCGTTTCATTTCCTCCACGAAGAGGGTGTTGGTCTCCGGCTCATACAGCGGCGCGCCCTCCCCATCCGCCTCCGACCAGCCACGCAGGGGGACCACCATCTTCACCGGGCCCCGCGCCCGGTTCAGCTTGTCGGAGATGGTGCGGGCCAGTACCCTCATCTCCTCCGCGCTGGTGCGCACCCCGGAGCGAAAATCGTACCAGAAGATCTTGCGACCCCGAAATTGGGGCGGAACCGTCTCAGGCGAATCGAACTCCAGG
>JBBIJG010000161.1:0-6330 GCA_037446095.1 Caldilineae bacterium | reverse complement strand
ACCTCGCAGCCAGCGGTCAATGGCCAGGGCGACCCGTTTGCCGGAGCCGACGGCGTGGGTCACTGTGCCGTAGCCTGTGGCCACATCGCCTCCGGCGAAGATGGGCAGGTGGGTGGTCGCCCCGCTGTTGTCAATGACGATGCTCCCCCTCGCCGTCCTGATGCCTTCTCCCAGAAAGGCGAGGTCGGCGACTTGACCCAGGGCAGGGATGACGGTGTCCACGGCGATGGTGTATTCCGAGCCCGCAACCGGTACCGGCCGCCGCCGTCCGCTTTCGTCGGGCTCACCCAGTTCCATCCTGACGCACTTCAGGCCGCTGACCTGGCCCCCCTGGGTCAGCACTTCCACCGGCGCGGTCAGGTATTCGATTTGGATGCCCTCTTCCAGAGCCTCCTCGATTTCCTCGGCACTGGCCGGCATCTCGTGGCGTGAGCGGCGGTAGAGGATAGAGACTTCGGCTCCCAGGCGGCGGGCCGAGCGGGCGGCGTCCATGGCCGTGTTGCCGCCGCCGATAACGGCTACCCTGGAGCCCAGGGCTGGCTTCTCTCCTTGAGCCAGCCGGCGCAGGAACTCGATGCCGTGCAGGACACCAGCCGCTTCCTCACCGCGCACTTCTAACTTGCGGCTCACGCTCTGGCCCACGGCCAGGAAAATGGCCTGGTAATCCTTGAGTTCGTCCAGGGAGAGGTCCCTGCCCAGTCGAACGCCCGTCCTGATCTCCACGCCCAGGGACTCGATGGCTGCGATTTCGTGGTCGAGGACCTCGTGGGGCAGACGGTAGGCGGGGATGAGGCGCATCATGCCGCCCGGTTTGTCCAGGGCCTCGAAGACAGTGACGGGGTAGCCACGACGGGCCAGGTGATAGGCGCATGAGAGGCCCGCCGGTCCGGAACCGACGACGGCTACGGGGGGAGCTGAGGGATCTGAGGCAATGCCCCTCAGTCCCCCCAGACCCCTCTCCCAGGCCCAATCAGCCAGGAAGCGTTCCTGAACGTGGATGGCAATGGCTCCACCCAGCCGGGCGCGGTTGCATTGGCTCTCGCAGGGGTGGGGGCAAACCCGCCCGCAGACGCCGGGGAAGGGGTTCTCCTGCATGATGAGCTCCCAGCCCTCGCGGTAGCGTCCCTGGCGGATCAAACTCAGGTAGCCGACGATGTCCTCGCCGGCCGGGCAGGCGTCGTTGCAGGGTGGCGTCTTGTCCACATACACAGGGCGCATGTAGCGCCAGGAGCCGGTCTTGTTGTAAAGGGTACTGGCCAGCGTAGCCGCCATAATGGGCATCTCGGCTTCGCTCTGGAAAACGATAATTTTCGCTTCTTCCATCATTGATAGATCCCTCCATTGGGATTGTATCTGGCTCTTGGACACAGATTCACACTGATCCGCACAGATTTTTTCTTGTAACTGCTCACCCTGCTCGGCTTGGATTTGCAATCCAAGCCCAAAACACCCCAATCCGCTCAAATTCATCTCACTACCGCCCCATTACCGGATTATTTCCTCAAGATTCATCAAATCCAGCGGGAGCGGCTGAGTAGTCATCTGTGTCAATCTGTGAAAATCAGTGTCCCCTTTTTCTCGTCGGTTTAAGGTATAGCTTCGCTAGCGTCTACCAGTTCATAAGCCTCTTTGACGGCGGCCACGTTGTCGTCAGGCTTGAGGGGCACCGAGGTGCGCACGGCCTCGATCACCGATTCCAACTGCACAATGCCTGTGACGCGGGAAAAAGCTCCCAGAATAGCCGTATTGACGATGGGTGCGTTGCGAGGCCCGAGACGGTACTTGAAGGCGATGGAGTTGGCATCAACGGTGGCCACCCGGAACTTTGCCGAGAAACTAAAAGCTTTGGGTGGATCCACGCTGTTGATCAGGATCCACCCATTTTCTTTCAGGCCGGCCGTGACATCCACCACCTCTAGCAAAGTGGGGTCGAGGACCATGATGTGGTTAGGTTCGTAGATTTGGGTGCGGAGGCGGATGGGCTTCTCGTCAATGCGGGTGAAGGCCGTCACCGGCGCGCCCCGCCGCTCTACCCCAAAGGCAGGGAAGGACTGGACGTACCTGCCTTCATGGAAAACGGCCTTGGCCAGTATTTCTGAGGCTACGACTGCTCCCTGGCCGCCCCGTCCGTGAATGCGGATTTCGATCATTGGTTTCTCCTCTCCTCGTTGAGATGGCTGGTATCCCTTCCAGGTTCTGATGCATCCCTATCCTGGAAAGGGCTCCGGCGTCTCTGCCGGGCTCTCTTTGGAGTCATCCAGAGCTTCTGTAAACCAGGCTACCAGTCGGTTCTTTTCTGAAGGGGGCAAAAAGGCGGCGCGAACGCCGGTCAGGATCATCTGCTTGATCTCGGGCACGGTGACGCCGATGTCGCGTACGGCGACCATATATTCGTCGGTCAGGGTGGTATTGCTGATGCTGGGATCGTCGGTGTTGATGGTGACCGGCAGGCCGATCTGATAGAAAGCGCGCAGAGGATGTTGGGTGATGGCCTTGACCGCTGCCGTTTGAATGTTGCTGGTGGGGCACATCTCCAAAGTGACTCCTCTTTCCCGCACCAGGTCCAACACGGCCAGGTCTTCATTGGCCCTGACGCCATGGCCGATACGGTCCGTCCCCAGAAGCTCTATCGCGGTGCGCACGCTCTCGGCCCCGGCGGCCTCGCCGGCATGGACAGTGATGCCCAATCCTGCCTCTTTGGCTTTCCGGAAAAGTTTAGCGAAGGGCTGAGCGGAGTAGTACACCTCATCGCCGGCCAGGTCCAGCCCCACAATGCTCTGATCGGCGTGGCGGATGGCCATGGCAACGACACGGCTGGCGGTGTCCTGGTCATAGTCCCGGCGGATGGTAACCAGCAGCCCGACCTTGATGTCAAAATCTCGCTCGGCCCTCTTCACGGCGCGGATAACCCGTTTCACCACTTCTTCTAAATGGAAGCCCTGGCTTAAGGCCAAGGTGATCGGATTGAAGCGGAGCTCCAGGTACTTGACATTATCCTGGGCCGCGTCGGCTACAGCCTCGTAAGAGATGCGGTCAATGCAATCCAGCCTGGAGTAGAAACGAGCCAGGAAATTAAACTTCTCCAGGAAAGCATGGAAATCTGGCTGCTCATCGGTGGTGACCTGAACGTAAGGTCGCAACGCTTCAATATCGTAGCTGGGCAGGTCTACACCGTGCTCACGGGCGATTTCAGCCAGAGTGGAGAGTCGGAGGGAGCCTTCCAAATGCCGGTGCAGGTCCACCTTGGGCAGGTTTTGTAGGGTTTCGCGCAAACCTTTTCTTCGTTTGATCTTCAGCACTGTCCTATGCATATCCCATCGTCACAGTTACGCCTCGAGGCGGACCAGGGTCCGCACTTCAGCGAGTTTCCCCGCTGCGGAATCAGCGACGGTCGGTGGCTCTCGGATTAGCGAGGGGCTGCGATAGCCGCCGCGTTTCTTCGATGGCCTGCGCCCCCTCTTCATCCTTGAGGATAGGCAAGGTGAAGAAGAAAGTACTGCCCTGTCCCTCCTGGCTTTCGGCCCATACCTTTCCTCCGTGGGCCTCGATGGCCTTTTTGACCAGAGCCAATCCCAGGCCGGAGCCCTCAAAGCGCCGGGCGGGGTGGCCACCGACCTGATAGAAACGCTCAAAAATCTTCTCTAATTGGTCCTTGGGGATGCCAATACCGGTGTCGGAGACGGCGACGCGCAGGCATTCACCTTCCTCCCGGATGCACACGGTGATTTGCCCCCCCTTGGGGCTGAATTTAATGGCATTGCTCAGGAGGTTGTCAAAAACCTGCTCCAGGCAATTGTAGTCAGCCCACACGGGGGGCAAAGCCTCTGGTATCTCTGTCCGCAAAGCGATGCCTGCTTTGGTTGCAGCGGCTCTGGCGCTTTCCAGCACGTTCGTGGCCACTTCCGCCAGGGACACACGAGTGGGTCGCAGAGATTCCAATTCGACTTGTTGTAAGGAGATGATGTTGTTGATGAGACGGGTCATGGTATCGGCGCGCCGGGCCACAATCTGTAAGCTGTGCCGTTGCTGCTCATTGAGTTCGCCGATAGCCTCTTCCAGCATCAGTTCCACGTAGCCCTTGATGAAGGTCAAGGGGTTGCGCAGTTCATGGGAGATATTTTGCACGAACTCTTGTTGCAATCGGCTGAGGGCCTGGAGTTCTTCGTAGGCTTGGGCCAATTCTTCGGCCCTCTTCTTCAGATTCTCGTAGAGCTGAGCGTTCTCTATGGCTACGGCGGCCTGGGCGGCAGCGATGGTCAAGAGTCGTCCCTCATCGGAGCTGAAGGCGTCCGGCTCGTCGTCATCTATGCAAAGGGCACCGATCACTCTGTCTTTGCTGAGCATAGGTACTACCAGCAAGGAGCGCACGGCCGGGTCAAAAGTGATGAAAGCCGGATCCAGGCGCACGTCAGGGATGTACAGGGGTCTGGCCTCCGCCGCCGCCTTGCCGGCAATGCCTTCGCCCATTTTGAGCCTGGCTGCCTTGCGCCACTTGCGCTGGATGCCGGCCGCTGCCTTGATTTCCAACGTCTGAGTCGCTTTATCGAGGAGGAAGAGAGAGCAGGCGCGGCAGTTAATGGATACCTTAAGGGTCTGAACGATGGAATCCAACACGGTGTCCAGCTCAAGGCTGCTGATCACCTGTTGGGCCAGGGTGTAAAGGGTAACAACCTCGGACAGGCGTTGCTGGGTCTGCTCGTACAGTTGGGCGTTCTCAATGGCCACCGAGACTTGATCGGCCAGCGTCGCAAGGGTAAAAAGGTCGTTTTCATCAAAGGCGTTGAGCCGGGTGCTTTGCACATCCAGCACCCCTATGACCTTTCCTTTGGCCTTGATCGGGACGGCTAACTCTGACTTCGTGTCTTTGAGCTCCTCTACAAAGTAATAGCGAGGCTCCTTGGTCACATCATTGACCAGAAGAGGTTCGCCGGTTTGGGCCACCCAGCCTGTGATCCCCTGCTGGCCAATTTTGAGCCGGTACCCCTCATAGATCCGACCGGTGCGACCGGCGCTGGCGCGGACGACGATCTCGTCTGAATCCGCATCTACCAGGAGAATATTGGCAAAGTAGTAAGCGAAGACCTCCACCAGGGAGTTAACCATCCGGTGTAACAGCTCATCCAGGTCTAACGTCGAGGCGATCTGCCGTCCTACCTCACCAATGGTTTTGAGCTGGGCCACCCTTTTCCGTTCGCCCTGGTACAGCCAGGCGTTCTCTATGGCAATGGCCGCCTGGTTGGCTATGGTCTGGCATAGTCGGATCTCCCGATGCTCAAACGCTCGCTCCCGGCGGCTTTCTAGCAGGTCAATGAAGCCGATGACTTTATCCCTGGCGATCAAGGGTACGATCAGCGACGTTTTCCCACCCAATTCCAAGAGGCGAGCCTTATCGCCCTCCCCTGTGTAAGGGTCATTCACGCTGATGCTCAGTGGTTGGCGGGTGCGGAGCACGCCCATGGTGATAGGGCAATCTGAAATGGAATAGGTCGAGCCGGGGCGGAGGATTCGCTCCTGTTCTGTGGCTTTAGCTCCGGTATGGTGGGTCAGAAGAGCGGCTGTCTGGGTGTCCGGGTGCCACTCCCAGATATAGACGCTGGTGGCATCAACGACCTGGCCCACGCGTTTGGCCAGGTTGCGCAATATCTCCTCGATTTCCAGACTGGATGAGGTGGCGATGCTGGCTTGAAAGAGACTGGAAAGCTCCCTTACTCTCTGTTGGCTCTGGGCATAGAGACGGGCGTTCTCAACAACCAGGGCGACTTGAGAGGCAATGGCTGCCAGGAGGCGTTTGTGCCTTTCATTGAAGGCGTCGGGCTGGTAGCTTTGGACAGAGAGGGCCCCAATGACGCGGTCTTGGACCATGATGGGCACCCCCAGCCAGGACCTGGTAGGTTCACCGATCAGCAAGGCTTGAGCCGGGAGATGATCCTTCTCCGCTTCGAGGTCGTGGATCAAGAGAGGCTGCCGGGAGCGGACGACCCAGCCGGTCAGGCTGTCTTCGGCCAGGGGTACACTGAATTTCTCAAGCCGCTCTCCTCTGTCCACAAAGAGCTCAAAGTCCAGCTCGGCTCTCTGCTCGTCGTAGAGGGCGACAAAAAAAGTGGAGATTTGCATGGCCCTCCCCACCTGCTCATAGATCAGTTCCAGCGCTTCATCCAGGTCCAGGGTGGCGGCCGTAGCGATGCTAATATCATGAAGGACAGTCGTTTCTTCCGCGCGGCGCTCGACTTCCTGGTGCAGCCAGATTTTCTCCAGGGCTGTCCCTATCTGGTTGCTGACGCAGGTAAGAAAGGTCACATCTTCGGGGGCGAAGTGGCGGGGAGAACGGCT
>JBBIJG010000160.1:0-6364 GCA_037446095.1 Caldilineae bacterium | reverse complement strand
GGCCCCCAACCGTCGGGCGTCGGCCTCGGTCAGGAACAGGTGGTGGGGCGTCACTTCACAGGTCAGCCGGGCCGCCCCCTGGCTCGCCTTGGCTTTCCTGATGAGCTCGATCTCGGCTTTGCGGCTGACATGGCAGATGTGCAACGGCTTGCCGTACAGCCGCGCCAGGGCGATGGCGGCAGCCAGGGCCAGGCCCTCGGCGTGCACGGCGATGGGTTTGTCGGCCGGCCAGCTCCGGAAATGGGCCAGCAGGGCAGCCAGGTCAGCCATTTTCAAGGGGCCGTAGGTCTGGTCCAGGTAGATTTTGAGCCCGGCCACACGATGGCCGAGACGGGCTCCGTCGCCTGCATTGTCCGCCGTCGCACCTAGGTAGAAGCCGAAATCGCAGTGGGCTTTCGTAGAGGCGATGTGCACCTTCTCGTTCAGCCTCTCTTCGTCCACCGTTGGCGGAGTGTTGTTGGGCATGTCCAGCACGGCCACCACGCCACCGGCCAGGGCCGCCGCCGTGCCGGTGCTGAAATCTTCTTTGTGGGTGGCGCCTGGGTCCCGCAGATGGACGTGCACGTCAATCAGGCCCGGCAATTGGTGAAGGGGCATGGTTCTCCTGAAACGTGAAAAGTAAAAAGTAAAACGCTATGCAGATTATCGGTGATTGGGCACATCCAATTGTTCCCTTAACCAGTTCACCGTGGCTTTGTGCACAGCGGGATCGTGTTGGGCCGTCCTATGGTCGCCTCCTTCCAGGAGCAGGAGCTTCTTTGGTTGGCCGGCCAGCTCATACAGCCGTTGGCTGTTCTGGTAGGGAATGAGTTCATCGCCCTGGCAGTGGATGAGGAACAAGGCCCGGGGACTGATCCTGGGCACGGCTGCAAAGATGTCGTGCTGGCGCAGGTAGCTCAGGTACTCGGACCGGGCCAGGCGGAGCCTGGCTCCTTCGACCTCAGAAATGGAGAAGTCGGCCCTGGAAAGGCCCCGTTCCAGGTCAGCCTCGGAGCCCGGACAGATAGCCACCACGGCCTTCAAGTCCGGGTAGGCGGCCCCCGCGTGGATGGCGTAGTAGCCGCCCATGCTGGAGCCACGGATGGCTAACCGACCGACGTCAACCTCCGGCCACCCACGCAGGTAGGCGATGGCCGCGCCGATGTCATGGAGGGTCCCGGCGTCCAGATAGCCCTGGCTCTCTCCGTGGCCTCGAAAGTCGAAGGCCAGGGCGGCAAAGCCCTGCCCTTGCAAAAAGCAGGCAAACTCGGCGTGGTTTTCTTTGCGGCTGATGAGCCCGTGGCAGATAATCACTGCCGGATAGGGAGGCTGACCTGCCGGCAGGTACAGATGCCCGGCTAGGGTCAAGCCATCGCTTTGAAAGCGGACCGGCTCTCGTTGCAATCGGCCCTCCAGCCTGACGGGCCAGGAGTGGAACTCTTGGGGGAATCTACAAATTAACCACCAAGGCACGAAACTACCCGGTCTTCTATTCTACCCCGGGCGGCGGCTCGATGGTGATGTCAGCGTTGAAATCATAGAGGATCTGGGTTGTGGTCGTACCCTCCATTTGGGTGACGATTTTGTGAGGCAGGCCATCTTCCAGGCCGATCCAGACCGTGAACTCGGCGGGAGGGTTGTCACCCACCTTGGCTGTATAGACGTATTTCCGGCAAGGGACGCCATCCACGTCTTCCGTGCCTTCCAACCGGGCTTCCAGGATCGCCTCTTCGCTGACACTGACCTCCGCCACGGCTGCTTCTGCGCCCCCGCTGGGTACCTTGGTCCAGGTCTCGCCGATTTTCATGTACACGTCCTGGCCGATGCCGATCATCTCTGCAAAGTCAGAGACCATGTGGAATCTGTCAGGCAAGACGAATTCGTAGCGGGATTCCATTTTCTGCCCTGCTGTTTCCACGATGATTTTGGCGCGATAGCTTTTCAGAGCTTTCAGGTCAGCGGCCGATTTGGCAATGAGGCTTTTCGCCTCCCCGGCGGGAGCGGCGGGAGCCTCGGTCGGGGCTACCGCCTCTGTAGGAGTTTCCGTTGCTGCTGGAGTCGCGGTGGGAACGGGGGCTTTGGTTGCGGCCGGGGCCTCAGTCGCGGCGGGTGCCTCTGTGGCGGCAGGAGCTTTTGTAGGTGCTGGGGCCGGCGTTTCCTTTGCCCCACAAGCCACCACAAGCACTATCGTCAAGCAAAAAATCAGGCCGGTGATCCATTTTTGTTTTCTCATTTTCATTTTTTCCCTCCTTAAAAATTTTACTGTTCATGAAGAAGTTCAATTTTGACATCCTCAAGCGGAAGTTATTTTCCTCCCAGATGCGGTTTTATGAATAAAGCTCCGGCCGGCGGTCGGCAAAGACGGGGATCGTGCGACGCGCCTCCTCTACCATGGCTGGGTCCACGCTGGCCGTCAGGAGCACTTCGCCGTCGCCAGCCTCTACCACCAACCTTCCCCAAGGGTCATAGATAGCGGAGTGGCCGGAGAACTTCTCTCCCTTGCTTTCCCCTACCCGGTTGCAGGCGGCGATGAACAGTTGGTTTTCGATGGCCCGGGCCTGAAGCAGCGTACGCCAGTGCTCCAGACGAGGATAGGGCCACTCGGCTGGCAGAAAGATGATCCTGGCCCCCGCCAGAGCGTAGCGGCGAAACAGTTCCGGAAAGCGCAGATCGTAGCAGATGGCAATGGCGCTCTGCCCCCAGGGCAAATCGAAAACGGGAGTTGCCTGCCCGGCAGCCAGATACCTGTCCTCCTCCATCAGGCGGAAGAGGTGGATTTTGTTGTAGTGGCCCAGGCACTTGCCCGTCGGGGAAAAAAGTGAAGCGGTGTTGTAGTAGCGTCTATCTTGCCGGGAAAGGAGCGAGCCACAGATGTAGATGGCGTTTTCCCTGGCCAGCCCAGCCAGCTCAGCGAAAAGACCCTCCCCGAGGCCGGTGGCATATCGCGCTGCGTTCTCGAGGTCGTAGCCTGTGGACCACAGTTCGGGAAAAAGCACCACATCTGAGCCTCGGCGCCTGGCCTCGGCTGTCCATTCCTGTACTTTGGCCAGATTGGCCAGGGGCTGGCCCAGGGCGATATCCATCTGGGCCAGGGAGATGGTCAGTTTCATGGATTCACAGCCCGGTGAAGGTTTTTACTCTGCAAACAGGTCTTTGGCCTTGAACATGAGCACCAGCGCCCCTTTTTCTGAGCGGGAACGATGTCTCTGATGGGCTCTGGCTACCAGGGCCTCGTTCTGGCGCAGGAGCACGCTGCGCCCATCGGTATAGTCAATATAGATCTCCCCCTCCAATACCAGGTAGAGTTCATCCTTGGCATGTTGGTGGAAAACGTATGTGCCTTTGAAGTGGCTGAGATAGGCGCAATAATCATCCACCTGTCCCAGTACAGCCCGTGTGAAGGGCTGGGTCAATTCAGCGGCGACCTGGGCGATGCTTGTCTTTTCGGGCATGAGGGTTTCCTCCACGAACAAGAGGGGCAGCAGGGTCCTTTGTCCCATTTGGCAGACTTCACTGAGACAGAGGGTGCCCGGCTTGTTGGGTCCCTCCGGGTCCGGGCCGGCTTTTTATCAGCACCTCCCATGTGCCTTTCTGGACGATCTTCCCTTCCTGATTCAGCAGACGCATGTCGAAGATGATGCTGCCACCCCCCAACTTCTTCAGTTCCTTTTTCTCTCTGACCTGGGCCCTGAGGTGGATGGTATCGCCGATGAAGATGGGGGCGCTGAATTTCCATTCCAGGCCCCGAAAAGCCAGGACGGTCTCTTCAATGAAGCCCAACTGCGCGCCCAGGCCGGCGGCGATGGAGAGGCCCAGTAAGCCGTGGGCCACGCGCTGGCCGAAGATCGTCCCTTTGGCGTATTCTGCGTTGATGTGAATCTGGTTCCAATCGCCGGTCAGGGCCGCAAAGTTGACAATGTCCGTCTCGGTGATGGTGCGGCCAGCGCTGACGATTTCGTAGCCGACCTCAAATTCCTCGAAGTACATGCCCCGGGGGATATAAGTGGTTTGCTCGGTCATTTGTCCTCCTTTCTGGGATTTTTGCCCTCAGCCAGACATAGGGTGGATTCTCCGCTGCACGGCCCAACGGTAAAGAAAGTTCATGAGCAAGACCAGGTGGAGGTGATGTTGGGGGGGGCAGAAGGCGCGCCGTAGCAAGGCAGGCAGGGAATAAAAACGCCGATAAGCCCACCATAGGCCCTCCTCCAGCGCCTGCGGGCTCATGCGGCGCGGGATGAACAGGGCGTGGGCATCATCGTACTTGGCCCAATCCCGCTCTATGATGCGTCCTTCTTCTTCCATACGTTGAGCAGCCTGGGTGCCCGGCAGGGGGACATAGGCAAAGAAAGAAGCCATGAGCAGCCGGTTCTCTTCCAGGAAACGCAGGGTGCGTGCAAAGATGGTTTCGTCGTCGTCGTCCAGGCCGAAAATGAAGCTGGCCCAGACATGGATACCGGCCTTTTGGATGCGGCGGATGGCTTCCGGGTACTCGGCCGGTCGGTTGAAGGTCTTGCCGGCCTGCTTCAGATTCACCTCGGAGAGACTCTCCAGGCCGATGAAAAGGGCAAAGCAACCGCTCTGCACAGCCAGAGCGAGCAGTTCTGGATCATCGGCAATGGTCAGGCTGGCCTGGCTGAGCCAGCGCAGCCGCAGAGGGATGAGGGCCTGGAACAATTCTTTGGCCCGGTTAGGATTGGCGATGATATTGTCATCTACGAAGAAAATGTTTCGACTGTTAAGGGCTTTCACTTCTTCCACCACTTCTTCAATGGGTCGAAAGCGGTAGGTGCCCCCGAAAAAACTGGTCACGGCGCAGAAATTACAGCGGAAAGGGCATCCTCGTGTCGTCTGGACGGGCAAGAAGGAAGTGATGTAACGCTGCAGGGGTAAAAGGGAAAGCCTGGGCCTGGGCAAGCCCTCCAGAGAAGGGTAACCGTTCGACCGATAAAGGGATTGCAGTTTCCCTTGTTGAGCGTCCTCAATGACCTTCGGCCAGATGCCTTCGGCCTCTCCGATCACCACCGCGTCGCAATGTTGAAGAGCCTCTTCGGGTAAAGCCGAAACGTGGTGGCCCCCCATGACCACCGGCACGCCCCGCTGTCGGAACCGGTCGGCAATCTGGTAAGCTCGGGTGGACTGGGTGATGACCGCTGTCAGACCCACCAGGTCCGCCGGCGCATCGAAATCAATCTCCTGGACATATTCGTCAACAATGGTCACTTCCACGTCGGGGGGCGTTAAAGCGGCTATAGTGGGCATAGTCAGATTGGGCAGCCAGGGCCAGCGGGGTTTGTAAACTTGACCGCCATCGAGGAGGTGGGAAGGTTGGATAAGGAGTAGTCTCATGATGTCACTGGTACAATTCTTTCATCAACATGCCGATCATTCCCTCTGCGAGTTTCGTGATTTCTGCGGCCTCGCCCTCTGTCAATCGGGCGTGGGATCATAGCGGGCCTTATTGCGCAGTTCCAGACCCAAACGCAGGGTTCTTCCTAATGGCTATGCTGTCGCCGATCTCCGATGCTTTCACCCGTGCTACGAAATCATCCAGGGCGCGATGCTTCCGCGCCAGAGAGACGTTTGCTTCCACGCCTTTTATACCCCCAATTCCGCCGACAAGGCGTTGATGAACTGTTCAGCCAGGGCCAGCATCATTTGAGCCTCCTTCTCCCCAATGCTGGCGTGGCGCTCGTATCTGGCCTGGTTCCTCACTTCAAGCCCTTTGTTCAACCCTCTGCCCATTTCTCCGGGCAAGAGAGCGGTCTTGATCCAGGTTTCCCCGAACTTCTGAACGATGCCGCCATGGGAGCCGGGAATGTCCTCCAATTTCAGGAGCAGCAGGCCCTTAGCACACAATTCGGCGGCATTGTAAGCGCCATCCACGGCCAGCCGATAATCTCCGGCGTTGCAGCTTCGCAGACTCTGTTGCCTGTACTCGATAGCCAGTTCCAGGTAGCCGAGACTTTCGGCGCGTCTCAAACGCTCCTCCTCCATGCTATAGACCTCCCTGCCCTCCTTAAGAGCCCGATAGGAGAAGTATGAGGTGGGATAGCGCAAAACGTCCATACAGTAGACCATTGGGGAGACACGCTGGCTCTGGTCCAGCATGACGTCGAAGGCGATGTCGCTGCAGGTTTCGTTCACCCGCTGCAGGTCACCGGTGGCGACGACCAGGACGTCTATGTCGCTTTCTTCGCCGGCGTCGCCTCGGAGCACGCTGCCGTACAGGATCATCTTGGCTATGCTGTCGCCGATCTCCGATGCTTTCACCCGGGTCACAAAATCATTCAGGGCCCGGTACTTCCTGTCCAACAAGGCACTCATCGTTCTCGCCTGAATTTGGGAGGGGGCGTATCGCTTATCGCCTGGGGCGATAAGCGATACG
>JBBIJG010000159.1:0-6402 GCA_037446095.1 Caldilineae bacterium | reverse complement strand
TCTTGGGCCGGCACGCCGCCCGAGCCCTGGAGTGTAAATTGGTAGCCGATGCCATGGCGGAATGGCTTCTGCAACTCAAGCCCGGCGAACCGGTTTACACTGAATACACCATCCCCGAAGCGAGCACCGGCATGGGCCTGGCGGATGGCCCGCGGGGAGCGTTGGGCCATTGGATAGAGATCAAAGACTACAAGATCGCCAACTATCAGTGCGTGGTGCCTACCACCTGGAACGCCTCCCCTCGGGATGACAGGGGGCAACCGGGCCCCATCGAACAGGCCCTCACTGGCGTCCGGGTCAAGGATGAAGCCAACCCCTTTGAGATTGTGCGTATCGTCCGTTCCTTTGACCCTTGCTTGGCCTGCGCCGTGCACCTGGTCACCCCCAAAGGCCGTACCCTGGGCGAGTTCCGTGTGCTGTAAAAGCCCTCCAGCTCGGAGAATCGTCATCCTGGGAGTGGGGAACATCCTGCTCCGGGATGAAGGCATCGGCGTGCATGTGGCCCATGCCTTACAGGCCATGCCCCTGGAGGAGGGGGTGGAAGTGATTGACGGGGGGACATCCCCCCATATCATCCCCCTGGTAGAGGGGGCAGACAAGCTGATCGTGATTGACGCCGCCCTGGGTGGAGGAGAGCCGGGCACCATCTACCGCTTCAGCCCTGAAGACATCATCGCCGAAAGCACCGGTCTGATTTCGGCCCATCAAATGAGCTTTGTAGAAAACCTGAAACTGATGAAGGGGTTGGGGATCGAACCCGGAGAGGTGGTGATTATCGGGGTGGAGCCTAAGGAAGTGGGCTGGGGGCTGGAACCGTCACCGGAGTTGCAAGGGAGGATCCCCGAAATCGTGAAGGTGGTGCTGCAAGAAGCGCAAGGGGGCGCAGATGGTCTCAACCCAAGTCTTGAAAAAGGTCCAGCTTTTCGAGGGGCTGTCCGACGGTGAACTGGCAAAGATCGCCAGCCTGAGTCGGGAGGAAGAATACAGGGCTGGAGCGACCATCTTCCAGGAGGGCGATCCGGCGCGGGCTCTGTATATCGTTGAGGAAGGAGAGATTGCCCTGGAGACCGAGCTGGACCTGGGACCCTATGCTGCCCCCAGACCGACGACCATCGAAGTCGTGACTGCAGGCGAAGCCTTTGGTTGGTCTGCGCTGGTGGAGCCTCACGTCTTCACTTCAGCGGCCAGGTGCCTGAAAGCGGCCAGGGTCATTGCCATCGAAGGGAGCGGCCTGCGCCACCTGATAGATAGCGATGCCCGCATAGGCCAGAAAGTGATGGCCCGGCTAACGATCATGGTTGCCTCTCGCCTCAGAGAGACGCGGGAAAAGCTGAATGAGTTCCTGGCCGGTGGGGAGCTGGCCCTGGAGTACACTCCTGAAGAGACCGCCCTGCTGCAAAGACTCCGTTACTCCATCACTTTCCGGTGGGTAGCGATTAGCGGAGTCGTGGTCGCAACGTTCTTTGCTAGCCGCGTCTTTCACATCGGTTTCCCCACCACGCCGGTATACCTCATCGCCGTCGGCATCGCGGCTTACAATCTGCTGTTTCAGTTTTGGATCAGGAAGCTGGTGCCCAAAGGTGGTTCTTCCGATCTGATCCCGCGAGCCAGAAGGTTCGCCACCATAGAAAGTGTAGTGGACCTGGTGGCTCTGTCCGTGCTTCTCCACTTTACCGGTGGCGTGGAGAACCCCTTTCTCTTTTACTTCATCTTTCACATCATCGGGGCCACCATGTTGCTTCCTTATCGGACAGTTTACCGGCTGGCCACCCTGGCGGTTTTCCTTTTCGGCTCTCTGGTTGGTCTGGAATACCTGGCCATTATCCCCCATGTCCATCTGGAGGGCTTTGTCGCGGCCGATCTCTATCGCCGCGAAGCGTACATCGCGGCCGTTTTCCTTACCTTCGTCACTACGCTGTACATCTCTGCCTATATGATGACCGCCATCGCCGGGGAGTTGCGGAAACGGCAGCGAGAAGTGGTTGCTCTGAAAGACCGCCTCCTGGCTGAGTCCAAAGCGTTGAAGGAGGCTAACGAAAAGCTGGTGGAGCTGGATCGGATGCGGACCTACTTCATGGGTATGGTCTCTCACGATCTGAAATCCCCTATCGTGGCTGTCGAGAGCTATCTGCAAGTGATCCTGGGCGGTTTCGCCGGTGAGATCAACGAAGAGCAGCGGGAGATGTTGACCCGGAGCAGTTACCGCATCAAGGAGCTTCTGAACCTGATTGGCGACCTTCTCAGCCTCTCCCGTATCGAGGCCGGTCAGATCGAGCGAGAATTTGAGGTGACATCCCTGGCCGAGGTGGTCAGAAGATCCGTGGAAGACATGCGCGCCCTGGCCCAAGAGAAAGATTTGGAGCTGCGGGTGGAGATACCCGCCGAGTTGCCCAGCATCTACGCTGCCCCCAGCCGTCTGCAGCAGGCGTTAAACAATCTGTTGGGCAATGCCATCAAGTTCACGCCCGAGAAGGGTCTGGTGACGGTGCGGGTGGAAGACTGGGACGAGCACCTTCAGGTTGAGGTCATTGACACCGGGCCGGGCATCCCGGCCGATGAACTGCCTCACATTTTTGAGGACTTTTTTCGCGGGCGCGAGGCCCGCACCATCAAGGGGACAGGGTTGGGGTTGTCTATCACCAAAAGGATCGTCGAAGCTCACCGGGGGAAAATCTGGGCCGAGAGCCCCTGTGCCGATGGCAAAGGGAGCCGATTCGTTTTCACCCTGCCGATTAAGCCCAATGCGGTAGATAAGCAGTTGGAGTAGAGCTTTCAGGCGGAAAAGACCGGCTAAAGCCTCGACTCCAGCCCTTAACTGAACCGTATGGTGATAAGTCTGTTTGAGGGAGGGCGCGGGATGCAGGGTGCAGAAAGGAGACAGGATGAAAGCCGGTAGCAACCTGGAAAAAATTCTGGCCGCCGGCCACTTTGCGGCTACGGGCGAGCTGGGGCCACCCAAGAGTGCCGACCGGGCGGTCATTGAGAAGAAGGCGGGCTATCTCCGCGGCCATGTGGATGCTGTCAACATCACCGACTGTCAGACGGCGGTGGTGCGCATGTCCTCGATCGCCGTGGGCACTATGCTCCTGGGGTTGGGATTGGAGCCCACCATTCAGATGACCTGTCGTGACCGCAACCGCATCGCCATCCAGGCTGATCTGCTGGGCGCGGCGGCCCTGGGCATCAAGAACCTCTTGTGCCTGACCGGTGACCATCAGAAGTTCGGCAATCACCCCAAGGCCAAGAACGTTTTTGACCTGGATTCGATGCAATTGTTGCAGATGGTCAAGGCTATGCGTGATGAGAGGCGCTTCGAATGTGGGGAGGAGATGGATGGGCCAGAGCCCCGCTTTTTCATCGGGGCTGCAGCTAACCCTTTTGCTGACCCCTTCGAGTACCGGCCTTACCGCTTGGCCAAGAAAGTGGCCGCCGGCGCAGATTTCATCCAGACCCAAATCATCTTCAATGTCCCCAAGTTCGCCGAATTCATGAAAAGAGTATGCGACCTGGGTCTGCACGAAAAGGTCTACATCCTGGCCGGGGTGAGCCCCATCAGAACCTTGGGTGCAGCACGCTACATGGCCAGGTCCGTACCGGGCATGGATGTCCCCGACGAGATCGTGAAACGAATGGAAAGTGCCCCCAAAGATAAACGGGAGGAGGAAGGCATCCAAATCTGCGTCGAGGTTATCCAGCAAGTGCGGGCCATCCCTGGCGTAGCTGGCATCCATTTGATGGCCATTGAGTGGGAAGAAGCCGTCCCTGAAATAACGGAGCGCGCCGGCCTATTGCCCAGGCCGCAACTCTAAGGGAAAGAAAATTTCAAAGGAGGAAGCTAATGGAACTGCGTCCTAAAATCCTGATCATTGACGATGACTTTGACTTTGTGTACGCCACGCGCAAGGTGTTGGAGAGCGTGCCTTACGAGGTCGTCGTGGCCTTTGACGGCGAGGAAGGCTTGCGCAAAGCGCGGGAAGAAAAGCCCGACCTGATCCTGCTGGACATCATCATGCCGCTCAGAGACGGCTTCACCGTTTGCGATGAACTCAAACGCAGCCCTGAATTCGCCCAAGTCCCCATCCTGATGCTGACCAGCTTCTCCCAAAAGGTAGCCGAGACCTCTTTAGCCCTTGGCCAGGGCCTGGGCCTGGAAGCCGAGGATTACATTGACAAGCCCATTGCCCCTGCCGACCTGCTGGAGCGGGTGAAAAAGCACCTAGAGAAAAGGGCCTACAAGATCAGGGCCCTGCAGGTCTCAGAGCCCTTCGAGG
Organism: Caldilineae bacterium; assembly: GCA_037446095.1. Taxonomy (GTDB): domain Bacteria; phylum Chloroflexota; class Anaerolineae; order E26-bin7; family E26-bin7; genus E26-bin7. Next base: position 2,131 of record JBBIJG010000159.1, on the reverse strand, counting down.
ACCTGAGCGATAGCCAGATAGCAAAGATAGTCAACCTGTGCCGCGAAGAGGTTTACGAAGCGGGGGTCACCCTCTTTCACGAGGGCGATGAGGCCAATACCCTATACCTGGTGCGAGAGGGCAAAGTCGCTCTGCTGACCCGTGCCGGGCCTTCGCCAACGGCCGAAATGGTGACAGTGGATGTGATCACCCGTGGCCGATGCTTCGGCTGGTCCGCCCTGGTAGCTCCCCATGTCTACACCCTGTCGGCCAAATGCCTGGAAAAGTCCAGGGTGCTGGCTCTGGCCAGGACCGACATGCAACGCCTCTTCACAGAGGACCCCGATATGGGCTACAAGGTGATGGGACGGCTGACCACCATCATTGCTTCTCGATTTGACGCGACGAGAGACAAGCTGATGCGGGCTCGCTAAGCGCCTGTTTGGCTCCGACTGGTCCTTCGTTTCACTCGGAGCTTGCCCAAGAGAGGGGAGAGCAATCTGCCATCCGGCCGCTGAACTGTCTTTTAGCCTGAGCCGAAGCTCTGAGCAGAGCGGCAGTCAAGGACCAGCGGGAAGTGATTCTTTAGGAGATGAAACCATGTTGCTTTCTGAACAAAAACCTTTGGATGAGATTCTGGGGTTTCTTGCAGGGGAAACTAAAGTCTTCCTCCTGGGCTGCAAAGGCTGTGCCGAGGCCAGCCAAACCGGGGGGGAGAAACAGGTCCGCGAAATGAAGAGCAAACTGGAAGGAGTCGGCAAGGAGATCACCGGCTGGGCCGTGCTAGACTTCTTGTGCCAGAAGGCCCTGGTGAAAACGGGCCTCAAGCCCCTGGAAGCCCAGGTCATGGCGGCCGACTCCTTGCTGGTGATGTGCTGCGGGGTCGGCGTGCAGGCCACAGCCGCCGTGGTCAACAAAGTCGTTCACCCGGCGTGCAACACCATTTCTTTGGGCGGTTCGCGGGGGGAATGGCAAGGTGAGGAACGTTGCCAGGAGTGCGGTGAGTGCCTGCTGGACCTCACGGCGGGCATCTGCCCTTTGACCGCCTGCACCAAGGGTTTGCTCAATGGCCCTTGCGGTGGGGCCAGAGATGGCCGGTGCGAGGTCGAGCCCGAGGTGAGGGAGTGCGGGTGGCATCGGATCTACGAACGTCTGAAGCAATTCAATCGCCTGGACCGACTCAGAGATGCTCCGACCCAGATCAAGAACTACGCTAAAATGCACCCCCCCAAGGAGTTGAGAACGACTGCCCGCTGGGCTCTGGAACGATGAAGGAGGCCACTCTATGAAGCTCACTGAATTGTTCGCACAAGGCAAATTCGTGGTCACGGCTGAGGTAGGTCCTCCCAAAGGTGTAGATATCCAGGAGATGCTGGCCGATGCTGAATTGCTCCGGGGCAAAGTAGATGCCATTAACGTCACCGATCAACAGAGCGCAGTGATGCGCCTGGGCTCCTTGGCCACTTGTCATCTGCTGAAGGAGAGGGGCCTGGAGCCCATCTTCCAGATGACCTGCCGTGACCGTAACCGCATTGCCTTACAGTCGGACCTGCTCAGCGCCTATGCGTTGGGCATCAAGAATGTCCTCTGCCTTACCGGAGACCATGTCTCCCTGGGCGATCACCCCGAGGCCAAGGCCGTCTTCGACCTGGACTCGATCTCCCTATTGGAAACGGCCCGCCAGTTGCAAAAGGGACGGGACCTGGCTGGCAAGGAGCTAAAGGGCAACCCCGACTTCTGCCTGGGAGCGGTTGTCACCCCTGGCGCGGAACCTCTGGAACCCCAGATCATCAAAATGGAAAAGAAGGTCAAAGCCGGAGCTCAATTTTTCCAGACCCAGGCCATCTATGAGCCGCGCAAGTTCGAGGAGTTTATGCAGGCCGTGAAGCACCTGAACGTGCCCATCATGTTGGGGGTGGTGCTTCTCAAATCAGCCGGTATGGCGCGCTTTATGAATCGCAACGTGGCTGGCGTGCATGTGCCGGAGCCCCTCATCGAAGAGATGGACAACGCCACCAATCGGACGGAAAAGAGCATCGAGATTGCAGCCCGTTTGATCAACGAGATGAAAGACATGTGCCAGGGCGTGCACATCATGGCCATTGGTTGGGAAAAGAGAGTGCCGGCCGTATTGGCAGCGGCCGGCCTGTAG
>JBBIJG010000158.1:5803-6424 GCA_037446095.1 Caldilineae bacterium | reverse complement strand
TTCATCTACCGGCACGTTACTGGAACACTGGGTCCGACTGCAACCCTCTCTCTGAGCACAGGTCAGACAGTAGTGAGGGTGATAGGCCAAGAGGGGGATCAAGTTCTCCATCCTGAGTTTTTGCAGCTCAGGGGTGTTAGTGCGCACCACCATCCCTTGCCTGGCCGGAGTATTACACGAGGTGGGAAAGCCCTCCACCCCTTCGATCTCCACCACGCACAATTGACATCCTCCGAATTCCCGGTCAAGGGTGTCGCTCTCGATACGCTCGCTGCCCCGGTAGACAAACGGCACGGGTTTAAGCCCTTTAAAAACGGGTAAATCAGGATGGTAACACAGTCTGGGAATATAAATGTCCACCTTCTGGGCTGCTTCCAACACTGTAATGCCCTCTGGTACCTCAACCTTCACATTGTCAATGGTCAAAGTAATGGTATTCATCTTTCAACTCCTACTGTCAAACCCTGGTCCGTTGGCTTTCCAAAGAGTCTTAGGGCCCAAAGAATACTTTAAAGATAATGGCCAGGATACCGAGAATAATGGGGATGCCTACGGCGAAAAACCATCTTTCGAGCCGGTCAAACCGCTTGTCTACTTCCTCAAAGCGCCTGTCCATCTCTT
>JBBIJG010000158.1:0-5715 GCA_037446095.1 Caldilineae bacterium | reverse complement strand
GTCTACTTCCTCAAATCGCCTGTCCATCTCTTCTCGTAGTTCCCCAAAACGCCCATCCACTACCTTGAACTTTTCGACCATATCTACCCGCAACTCTTCAAAACGCCCATCCACCGCCTCAAAGCGCCTGTCCACTGCCTTGAACCCTTCGACCATATCCTCTCGAAGGTGAGTGATCTGAGAGCTCAAATGGCCTATCTCAGTGGTGACATACCGGTCGAAGTAAGGAGGCACCTCCAACACAGGCGCTTCTGCTCGCTTTTTCAGGGTGGCAGCCAGATCTTCAACGACTACTCCCAGGAGTTTCTCCGCCACTTCTTCGCTGACACCAGCCTCTCTCATAACGCGATCCAACAGTTCAGACCTAGCCATTAGAGACCTCCTTCTGAGCATCAGCGGCTAAACTGCCCACAATTCCTTGAAAGGGCTTGGCCCCTTCTCTTTCAGATGTGTGACCATCTCGGCCACCGTAGCGGCAAAGAGCGGGCCCTCGGCAGCGCTGAACCAACGCACCCATATTCGATCGCCATCGAAGCCCACCTGGTTCAGAATATTCCTGAGGATGTCCACCTGCTGGCGGGCCTTGTAGTTGCCGGTCTTGTAGTGACAGTCGCCCAGGTGACAGCCACCGATGAGGACTCCATCGGCTCCATCGAGCAGGGTTTTGATGACATAGAGCGGATCCACGGACCCACTGCACATCAGGCGAACGATCCTGACGTTGGGCGGATACTCGGTACGGGTGCCGCTGGACAGGTCAACACCTGTGTAGGCACACCAGTTGCACAGGAAAGCGATAATTTGGGGTTCAAAGTCATTCATGTCAATATCCCTTCCAGTTTGCTCTGGCTGCTCCTTCGCTGTCTCTTCGCCTGCTCAGAGCTTCGGCTCAGGATGAGTAATCCGGCCACCGGATTGCAAATCCGGCGGGAGCATAAGTTATCCATGGACTCTCATAGCACAGCATCTAGCATGGCCATGACCTGCCGCGCCCCAAAGGTACGCTGCTGGCTGGCTCCGTTGGGGCACACGGTGACACACAAACCACAACCCCGGCAAAGGACCTCTACCACACGGGCGACCCGCATCGCATCATCCATCTGCCGGGCTCCGTAGGGACACAGCGACACGCACAACCCACAACCGGCACACAGCTCCTCGTCCACTGTGGCCACAATGGCTGGGCCCTCCACCCGTTCCTTGCCCAGCCGGACAGCCGCCCGGATAGCCGCACCGTTGGCCTGGGCGATGGATTCAGCCGCCAGCTTGGGCGCGTGGGCCAAGCCACACAGGTAAATGCCCTCGGTCTCGAAATCGAGGGGGCTGCCCTTGGGGTTGGCTTCCAGGAAGAAGCTGTCTTGATTCAGGGGCACGCCCAGCATGCTGGCCAGGGCCTTGTTGCCCGCGCAGGGAACTATGCCCGTGCTCAACACCAGCCAGTCGGCGTCAAGGCTTAGCTCACCCCTCAGGGCCGGGTCATGGGCCACGACTCGTATCCGTTCTCCTTGGGGGCTTACCTGGGGCCTGTCTTCCGGATCGTAGCGTACAAAGACCACGTCAGCTTCTCTGGCGCGACGGTAGTCGTCTTCCATGAAGCCGTAGGTTCGGATGTCCCGATAAAAGACAAACACATCGGCCTGGGGGTTTGCCTCTTTGAGTCGCAGGGCGTTTTTAATAGCCTGAGCACAGCAGACACGGCTACAATAGGGCCGGTTCTCATTTCGGGAGCCGACACACTGGATCATGGCTACCCGCCGGGCGGTCAGGACAGCTTCATCTCCGCCAGCCAGCTTCTTCTCCAGCTCCCGCTGGGTAATCACACGGGGGTGCTCTCCATACAGGTACTCCTCAGGCCGGGCTTCCTCAGCCCCCGTGGCTACGATAATGACCCCATGGCGGAGGGTTACCGGCTCATCCTGGCCCGCTACAGAGAGGACGGTCTGGTACTGTCCCACCAGGCCGGAAACATTCTCTACCACCGCCTGGCGATAGACGGTGATCCGCCTGTTGCTTTCCACCTGAGTGATCAGGTCGGCCAGGTATCGCTGGGGGTCTGCTTCATCCAGCAAATAGTGGGTGTGACGCAAGTTGCCGCCCAATTGGCCTTCTTTTTCCACCAGATAGACCTGGAAGCCTTGCTCAGCTAGAGACAGCGAGGCGGTCAGCCCGGCCAGTCCGCCGCCGATCACCAGGCCGCTGGGGATCAGGGCGCCTTCGGTTCGCCGAGCCGGCTCCAACAGGCGCGCCCTGGCGACAGCCATCCTCACCAATGTCCGTGCCTTGGTCGTGGCTGCCTTTGGATCGTGGCGGTGGACCCAGGCGCATTCCCCACGCAGGTTCACCCGCTCCAGCAGGTAAGGGTTCAAGCCAGCACTCCGCAGGCAATCCTGAAGGGAGCTCTCGTAAAGACGGTGAGTGCAACCGGCCACCACGACGCGGTTAAGTTCTTTTGCAGCGATAGCCCGCCTGATCGCCTCCAGCCCCTCCGAGGTGCAGGCCATAGGGATTTCACGAGCCAGGGTCACATCTCGCAATTGGCTGGCGTCAGTCGCTACCCCAGCCACGTCCACCACTCCGGCGATTTCGGTCCCGCACTGGCAGACGAAAACCCCCACCCTGGGCTCTTCGTAGGACACATCCCGTTCCGGTGGGAATTCGCCCCTCGGCTGAAGGAGGGTGCCACGGCTGGCGGCCAGGAAACGGGCCGCGTCGGCAGCGGCGCTGGCTGTTTCGGCCACCGTCTCCGGGATGTCTTTGGGTTCGGCGAAGGCCCCGCCCACGAATATCCCGACCTTGGAAGTCTCAGTGGGGGCCAGCGCGCTCCGCCGGCAAAACCCATACTCGTTAAGAGCGATGCCCAGCCGGGAAGCCAGTTCGTACCCCCCTTCCGGAGGACCGAAACCAACGGAGAGGACCACCAGCTCGAATTCCTCCTCGCGCTGCTGGCCCCTTGCATCGGTGTAGGTCAAAAGGAGGTTTTGGGTTTTCGGTATCAGCTTCACTGTAGAAACCATGCTGGGCTGATAGAACACGCCTCGCCCGGCGCGGCTCCGCTCGAAATAGCGATCGAAATCCTTGCCGAAAGTCCGAATATCCATGTAAAAGATGGTGCTCTCACTTTCCGGTACCCGCTCCCGGGCCAGGGTGGCCTGTTTAATGGCGTACATGCAGCATATCGAGGAGCAGTAGCCCCGTTTCACGGTGATGTCCCGTGAGCCGATGCATTGGATAAAGGCAATGCGCCTTGGAACGCGGCCGTCAGAGGGGCGCACCGGTATGCCCCTGGAAGGGCTGGTCAGGCTCAGCATCCGTTCGAACTGGATGCTGGTCAGCACGTTCTCGTAGCGGCCAAACCCGTATTCGCCCTTCTGAGAGGCGTCAAAGGCGCTGGCCCCCAGCGTAAGGATGATAGCTCCCACCTCCAGTTGGTCGCTTTGGGGCTGCATATTCAGGTTCACGGCCTGAGTGGGGCAGACCTTAACGCATGCCAGGCACTCGGTACAATGCTCCCGGTCAATGAGGTAGGTGTCGGGAAAAGCCTGGGGGTAGGGGCGGTAAATAGCCCGTCGCGTCTCCAGTCCGCCACCTAGCTCGCGGGGCACCTCCACCGGGCAGACGGCCACGCATTCCCCACACCCGGTGCATAGCTCCACATCCACATACCTGGGCTTGCGGGTTATGGCTACCCGATAACGGCCTGGCCGCCCCTCAAGGCCCTCGATCTCAGCATACGGCACCAATTCAATGTTGGGATGACGGTCACACTCGATAAAAGGACAGTAAGCCGGCTGGGTGGGACACGAAGTACAGAGACCACAGGTATCGGTGGGAAAAGTCCGGTCCAGGAGGGGCATCAGGCCCCCGATGGCCGGCGCTTTGTCCAACAGGTAGGTTTTGAAACCGGCCTCGGCCGTCAACAGGGCAGCCTGCATTCCACCGATACCCGCTCCCACGACAAGCACAGCGCCGATGCGGTCTGTATTTTTCTCGTTGGTCATTAGGTTACCTCACTATCATGCCAGGCTAGTTTGCGATGAGGTGGAACATACTCTCAGTTTGCCGCTAAAAAGCCTGCCCCACGGGTACCAGGCTAAGCGACTGGAGGAGTGGCAGTGGGCTCACCAGATGCTGATCCAGCCCTCGTTTCGTTCCCTCCAGGTCGAAGGCCAGTCCCATCAGCTCGGTGAAGTACAGAATAGGGAGTCTCTCTCCTTCAGCTTTCTGGCGCATCTCTAGGTTCACCTGGCAGAGCGGACAGGCGGTGACGATCATTTGAGCCCCTGCCTGGCGGGCGGTATCCACCAACCTGTCCACCAAGTGCTCGACAATGTCACGGCGGGTCAAAGACAGGGCAGCGCCACAACACTCTGTGCTCCAGGACCACTCCACCGTCTTCGCCCCAAGGGCCTCCATCAACTGGTCCATAGACCGGGGGTATTCCGGATCATCAAACTGAGCGATTTCAGGGGGACGTACCAGGAGACAGCCGTAATAACAGGCCACGGCCAGGCCCTCCAGAGGTCTTTGCACTCTCCCTCGGACCCGTTCCAGGCCGATATCGTGGCCAATGATTGCCAGAGGAGGCAGGATGCGGAGGTCTCCACTATAACGAAAGCCGACGATGTCCTCCACTTCCCGTCGCCTGGCCGGGTCATCCCGCAGCACCCGATCGGCCATTTTCAAGCGGCTGAGGCAACCCACACAGGGCACTACCAGAGTCTGGCCTTGTTCCTGGGCAATGGCCATGTTGCGAGCTGGCAGGCAGAGGGAAAGGAGATAATTCAGGTTATGGGCCGACGACGCTCCGCAACAATTCCAATCCGAGATTTCTACTAACTCCGCATCCAGGGCCTTGAAGACAGCCTGAACCGATGAACCATATTCCATGGCCGTAGCATGTAAACTACATCCAGGATAGTAGGAGAACTTCATCTGATCGTCCCTTTCATCGTCCGCTCGAAAATGGTCTCGATCTCTTTAATCCCCTTGATCCGGTGGGGGAATAAAGGGAGCTTACCCATAAAGAACAACCGCATCCCGGCACCCATATCAGAGAACCAGTCTCCGCTCCGCAGCTTGTGGATGCCCATCAGAGTGGCCTCGTGCATTCGCCCAAAGCGCTGGATAAGAGCCAGGTACAGACGGTGGAAGTCAGCAATGGTCTTCTCTCCGACAGGGTAGCCTTCTGCCAGAGCCATGTGTCGCAGGGCGTCCATCACGCGAGCGATATCAATGTCATTGGGACAGCGGGTCGCGCAGGCCTCGCAGGCGGCGCACAACCAGATGGTCGAACTGCTCAGGAGGCGATCTTTCAGGCCCAATTGGACCATTCGCAGCACCCGATCGGGGCCATAGTCCATGAAAGGTGTGATGGGACAACCGGCCGTACATTTGAAGCAGTGGTAGCAACGCTGGACAACCTGGCCACTGGCCTGGTTCACCTGATCCACAAAGGAGAGGTTTATCTGTTCAGGAACGACTTTCAACGAGGCTTCATGCGCCATTTAATCCGCTCCCTCTATCAGCTCATGACGAGCTCGCCTTCTCTGAAGATAGCCAGAGGGGGCAATGGATCTTCCAGGCTGCGGCCGGGGGTATAGTTCAACATCTTTTGCACTCCTTCGCCCACCGAGCGGAAGATGACTGTCAACGGCAGGTTGCTGGGACAGGCGCTCTCGCACATCCCGCAGCCCACCCAAGATGAGACCATGTGGT
>JBBIJG010000157.1:254-6438 GCA_037446095.1 Caldilineae bacterium | reverse complement strand
TACCCAGATCATCCAGGACCAGGAGAGGAGCGGTGCGCACTTCTTCGAAACGCTTATCGTAAGAGATGGGTCCGTTGGGGTCGAAGGTAGCCCGCAGGTGATCGAGGAGATCGGGCACCACCACGAAGAGGGCCGAATGTCCCTGGCTCACCCGATAGTTGGCGATGGCGGCGGCCAGATGGGTCTTGCCACAGCCAAAAGTGCCGGTGAAGACCAGCCAATCCTGAGGGTTTTCCGCATACTCCTTGGCGATGAGAAAAGCCTGCTTGAGGTTCTCCCGCTCCTGGGCCGGCAGTTCATGAGTGCGCAGGTCGAAATTGCCAAAAGTCTGGTCGTGATGCAGGGCCAGGCTACTCAGTTCCGACTGGCTGGAATCCTCAGCAGGGCGGCGATAGTCAGGGGCACGGATGCGCACCAACGTGGTCAGTTCAGGGTCAACCAGGCGTGAACGCAACCGCAGGTCTATCTCCTCCAGCTCACAGTTGCAGGTGATCACCGTGGGCAGGCGCGTATTGTACCGGTAGTTGAGGAGTTGATAGAGTTTTTCCTGAGCCCAGGAAGTGGTGCTTTGAGCACCCAGATCATCGAGGATAAGCAAAGGAGCCGTACGTATTTGCTCAAAGCGCTCGTCGTAAGTCACGGGGCTGGTAGGCCGATAAGTCGCCCGTAGGTGATCGAGTAGGTCTGGCACCACAATAAAGAGAACGGGCTGGCCACGCTGGAGCCTGTAGTTGGCGATGGCGGCGGCCAGATGGGTTTTGCCACAGCCGAATCCCCCTTGCAACACCAGCCAGCCTTCGGCCTTTTCGGCGAAGATCCGGGCCTGATTGTAGGCCCACTCCAGGCTGGCCTTTTGCACTTCGGGCAACCCAATACGCCCTTGGGGGACAAAACTCTCGAAAGTCATATGCGCGAGAGAACCCAGATTGCTGAGCTGCCGGAGAGCCTGAAAGCGTTTGGCTTCCAACTCGGCCAGCTTGCACCGGCAAGGGAACAGCCGGGAGAAATCGGGGTGACCAACGGGGACATCTTTAGCCAGGTATCCTGCTCCCTTACAAATGGGACAGACCTCTTTCTTCGCCTTAGTGCTTAATGTATGCGGCGTACTTTCCTTTGATGTAGCGATAACGATCTTTTCCAGAATCTCGCCTGCCTTTGCCATCGTCCTTGCCTTCGGCAGCCCACCGCTCCAAGATAGCGCGCACGTAAGCCCAACTGCGCTTGTTCTGCTCAACGGCGATCCGAAAAGCTTCCTCGATCCACTCGGCGGGATACGTTTGCTCGGCGTCTTTAAGCTGTTCGGCGATCAGGGGCTGGAGGAGGCCGATATTTTGCTCGTAGAGGACAAAGATGTTGGGCCGCTCGCCCTCCAGGGGTGGTTCAGGTGGCAGAACAGTGGCACCGAGCTCCAGTTCGCCCCGCCGTATCTTTTCGACGGCCTGCCGGCTCTGCTCACTGTTCAGGAAGTACAGGTCGTCCCGTTTCCCATCCTGCTCGATGGCCACCTGCAAGAGCGTGCCCCGGGCCACTGCCTTCCCCAGCCCTTCCTGTAACGCCGCTTCTGCTCCTTGGCCCAACGCTTTCAGGCTCCCCAAAAGCACTCCATCGCCCGCGAGTTCCTGGAAACTCACGTAACGGGGGTAGCCTTTCTTCTGCGAGAGCAGCCAGAAGATGTGCAAAGTCACCTTCAGTTCGGCCAAGTCATCAATGGCCGGCAGCAGTTCGCTGAAGAAAAGGTTGGGAATGGGGGTGAACCTCACCTTGCCCGCAGGGAAACCAAAGAAGCCTTTCATCTCTCACCGGTAACTACCTCTCCTAACCCCTCCCTCACCCTCCTCTTCCCTCTCCCGGTGGGAGAGGGAAGGGGAGGGCTGGGGTGGGGATAGGTGAGGTCAAGTGGTCACTTCACCCGAACTCCAGCTCTTCGTAGCGGAGTTCCACTTCATTGAATTTGGCCAGCTCCGATTGGAAGTAGAGGGGGACCTTGCCTGTAGGGCCATTGCGGTGTTTGGCCACCAACAATTCAGCAATGTTGGGCTGTTCGGTGTCGGGGTTGTACACCACGTCCCGATAGACAAAGAGCACCACATCGGCGTCTTGTTCTATCGCTCCACTGTCCCTGAGATCAGCCAGGATAGGCCGCTTGTCATGGCGGGATTCGACGGCGCGGGACAGTTGGGAAACAGCCACGAGGGGGACCTTCAATTCTCTGGCCAGGGCCTTGAGGGCCCGAGAAATGGATGAGATCTCCTGGACCCGGTTTTCCGCTCGCTGGTCGCCACGCATCAGTTGGAGATAATCTACGATGATGAGGTCAATGCCGTGCTCGGCGTGGAGACGGCGAGCCTTGGTGCGCATCTCCAGGGCAGAGATGGCAGGCGTATCGTCAATGTAAAGGGGGATGTCCGAGAGGATACCGGCCGCCTGGACAAAACGTGGCCACTCGTCATCCTCGATCTGGCCCAGACGCAGGCGTTGAGAGTCAATGCCTGTCTCAGCCGAGATCAGGCGTTGGACTACCTGCTCACTGGACATCTCCAAGCTAAAGATGGCCACCCGCTGGTTGAACTTTTTGGCGGCATTATGGGCGATGGAGAGGGCCAGCGATGTTTTGCCCATAGACGGCCGGCCGGCAATGATAATCATATCAGAGCGCTGGAGACCACCCAGCAATTTGTCTACCTTACTGAACCCGGTAGGGATGCCAAGCGGCTCGTCACGGTGCTGGTGCAGGTACTCGATGCGGTCGTAGTATTCGCCCAGAACCTGTTTGATGGGAACCAGGTCTCGGGAGATGCGGCGTTCGGAGACGCCGAAGAGGATTTGCTCCGCTCGGTCTACGACCTCGTCCACATCTTCCGCTTCTTCATAAGCCAGGGAGGCAATTTGGCCGGCGGCGGCAATGAGGCGGCGCAGGATAGCTGTGCGCTCCACAATGTGGGCGTAGTATTCCACGTGGATGGAGGTAGGGACAGCATTGATTAGCGAGGTGAGATAAGCGGCCCCACCAACTTCTTCCAGTTGATTGCGCCGCTCCAGCTCGTCGCAGAGGGTGATAAAATCGGCTGGCTGACGGCGCTCGTGGAGGTCAAGGATAGCCTGATAGATGAGCCCATGGGTCTCGCGATAGAAATCTTCGGCCCGCAGGAAAGGAGCAATGCGCACAATCGCGTCACTATCAATCAGGAGACTGCCCAGAACCGACTGCTCAGCCTCTATGTTTTGGGGAGGCAACCGGTCAACGACCATGACCGCCCTCCTCGGCTAGTCTTCAGCTAGGTCATCCAGATCGAGGGAATCCACAAAATCGCGGAAGACAGACAGTTTTTCTTCTTCCTCTTTGGAAAGGCCCGTTGCCAGTTCCTCTTCTGGGGTGATAGCCGCCTGATCCATGACTTTCTCCGCCACAAAAATAGGGACATGCATGCGGACAGCCAGAGCAATGGCATCGCTGGGTCGGGAGTCCAGTTCGATACGGCGGCCATTGGAGTCCATGACAATTTGAGCGTAGAAAGTGTCGTTGCGTAGGTCATTGACCAGAATGTGCGAGACCCGGGCCCCCAACTCGATAATGAGCGCTTTCAACAGGTCATGGGTCAAAGGACGTGCCACCTGTACGCCTTGCAATTGGATGGTGATGGCGTCGGCTTCGAAAGGGCCGATCCAGATCGGCAGATAGCGCTCCGTATCCATCTCTTTGAGAACAACCACTCGATGCTGGGACATCAAGCTGACTCTAACGCTGTCAACAGTTACTTCGATCATTCCTCTAGCCTCCTAATGATGACGGGCCGCCCCTGGCCCTGCTGGAGCCCCAAACCTCCAGTTTGATTATACCACAAGAGTGTCCAGGACACAAATGTTCCCCAACGGTACCCTGTTCTCAAAACAGGCCCCGACGGGAACCCCTCCCGTCGGGGCCTGCCATCCTTGTGTGGAAGCGCCGCTAGAGCTTGACGACTTCGCTGGCCTGAGGACCCTTGGGGGTGTCTTCGATAACGAATTCCACCCTCTCGCCCTGTTTTAAATTCCTGAACTTGTCGGCCATGGACTCAAAAGTGCCGTTAACCATCCTACCTATGATGGCTGAGTAGTGCACGAACACATCGTCCACTTCCTCATCACCCTCTGCGTCCGGCTGAATGAAGCCATAGCCCTTTACGCGACTGAACCACTTGACAGTGCCCAGGGTTTTCTCCATGCCTCTGGTGCTTCCTCCTTCCTTGCATTGCTTCATATTGCACACCTGTGCCTGGCGCGGCACAGGCGAGTTTGGCACTCCGGCCACCCGTCCTGGCCAAGGGTTAAAAGCCCGAGTGGATCCGCACCGCAGACCGAGTACCGGGCTTACGAAGCAAAAACTGAGGCGCCTGAGCTCACCCTCTCCATCGGGGGGTGACACCCCTGGCCTGCTGCACAGGTCCCCGTACTGGGGATTAACAATAGCATAACTTTGCTCTCTTGTCAAATCGAGGCTCAGGGGGACCTCAATGGAGCCATGGAGTCAAGGCTTTAGAACCTATCCGAAAAACACAGCCTGTCCGGGCAGGCTGGTTTTCGGATGGGCACTAAGCCAGTTCCGCCTAAAGGCTCCACTCCGAGCGAGCCTCTGCGGTGTACTGAGGTTATAACGTTTCCCAACTTTGACAAATAGCCCTTCCAATGCTACAATGGGGTCATGTATGATGTCATAGTTGTTGGGGCGGGTATCGGCGGAGCAACAGCAGCCTATTTTCTGGGCAAAGCGGGCCAGCGAGTGTTGGTCTTAGAAAAAGAGGCTCTCCCCCGTTACAAAGCCTGCGGAGGCGGGGTGCCCAGGTCGGTCTTTCGCCACTTCCCTTTTCCCTTCGACGAAGTGGTGGAATCCGAAATCGCAGCGGTCCGTTTCTCCTATAGAGGCCAAGAAGTGGCTTTCCCCTTGCCGACCCGGCCTGTGGTTATGGTCATGCGAGATCGGTTGGACGCCTTCGTCTTGAGCCAGGCTGGAGCCGAGGTCAGAGAGGCGACAAGGGTAGTGGGGGTTGTGGAAGAAAAGGACAGAGTCCAGGTCAGCACAGCCGATGGCCAGAAATGGGCGGCTCACTACCTGCTTGGAGCTGATGGAGCTAACTCGGTGGTGGCCAGGGCCCTCGGCCTGCGACCGAAAAAGGTCCTGGGGGCTGCCATCGAGACGGAGGTGCAGGTAGACGGCCCCACTTTAGCCGAATATGCCCAGACAGCCTTCTTCGAGTTCGGTGCGGTCCCCGGTGGCTACCTGTGGGTTTTTCCCAAGAAGGCGCATCTATCCGTCGGCATCGGCGTGTTCGGCCCAAGCCGCACCGATTTGAAAGGCATCCTGAGACGGGAGATGAGCAGGCTGGGCCTCAAACTGGACGGTATCCCTCTGTACGCTCATCCTCTGCCGGTCTATTGGTCTCAAGAGAGGCTGGCTACGGAGCGAACCCTCTTGGTCGGTGATGCGGCTGGGTTGGTAGACCCTCTACTGGGGGAAGGCATCCGTTACGCCGTCCGCAGCGCACGTCTGGCAGCCGAAGCTATTGCCAGGGACGAAGTGGAAGCCTACACATCTGGGGTACAACGGGAGATTGGGGCCGGTCTACGCCGGGCTCGATGGCTGGCCCGCCTGTTCTACGGACTGCCGCGCTTGTGCTTCCTCCTGGGGGTATGCAACCCTCGCCTGGTTCAGAGCTTCGCTAACCTGTTGGACGAGCGAGCCAACTATTTTGACCTCAGCCAAGACATCTTTTCAGCCCTGCTGGAGATTCCAATGCGAGGAACCCGGCCAGCCCAGAAGCAAGAGAGGAGGAAGCAGTGAGGAAATCCCTGCGCGTTGAGGTGGGAAGCTTATCAGATCCTGGCCAGATACGGGAGTTGAACGAAGACTATTTTGGTACTCCTGAAACCATGAACATATCCCCCGACTTGGTGAAGCAAAAGGGCCGGCTCTACGCTGTGGCCGATGGTATGGGCGGGCACGCTGCTGGCGAAGTGGCCAGTCGGCAGACTATCTCTATCCTCTTCGAGAAGTATTATACTTCCCCCTCCGTTGAACCCCTTCAGAGAATGCAAGAAGCGATTGAGGCGGCTAACGCTGAGGTTTATGTCCAGGCCTCATTGGATCACACCAAGACAGGCATGGGCACGACTTTGGTGGCAGCCGCTTTACAGGGCAGGGACCTCTATG
>JBBIJG010000157.1:0-244 GCA_037446095.1 Caldilineae bacterium | reverse complement strand
AAACCCTTTCCGAATTTGTTCTTCAACAAAACCTCTAATTGCGCCCACTTCTTACACGGGCAAAGCATCGAACAGATCACCAGCGACCACTCCTGGGTGAATGAGCAGGTCCAGGCCGGCATCATCACCGAACAGGAAGCGCGTGAACACCTTTACCGCAACATCATCACCCGCTCCCTGGGAACCAAACCCGATGTGGAGATTGACTTCTTTCCCCAAAAAGTACAGGCAGGCGATGTGCTGG
>JBBIJG010000156.1:0-6443 GCA_037446095.1 Caldilineae bacterium | reverse complement strand
CGTGTACGGGGACACGCTAAACATAAGCGCAATTTTCCGACACACTCTGAAGCGGGCCATTCCAGAGCGATTTATCGTCTCAGGCCTGAAAGCGCCCAATCCCAAAGGGTAAACCAATTTGTGAACCATCCCTAAATATTGTACCAGATTTCCAAGTGATTGTAAAGGTTTTACAGCGAAGGAGCGAAGGGTCAACAACGGCATTTTGACTTTGTAGCCAGAGATGGTAAAATAGAAGGCAGCAGTGACCAATGGAGGTCAGGAGCCGATCATGGCAGAGACATATGTGGAACAAGAAACCGCAAAACCCAAAAAGAAGCTCCCTCGGGGCGAGGTTCATGTTTTCGACAACTGGTGCAAGGGCTGTGGCCTTTGCATCGCTTTTTGCCCCCAGGGGGTTTTGGAGGCCAATGGGGAGGGACACCCCGTGGTGGTTCACCCTGAGCTATGCACCGCCTGCGACTGGTGTTACATCCATTGCCCGGACCTGGCTATCGTGGTACGGAAGCTGAATGAGGAGGATAAGTGACAGTCAAATTGATGCAAGGTAACGAAGCCTGCGCCGAAGGAGCTATTGCGGCGGGTTGCCGTTTCTTCGCCGGTTATCCCATCACCCCGGCGACGGAAATTGCGGAGATCCTGGCTCGCCGTCTGCCTCAGGTGGGAGGCAAGTTCATCCAGATGGAAGACGAAATCGCCAGCCTCTCTGCCGTCATCGGCGCTTCGGTTGGAGGGGCCAAGGCCATGACTGCCACCTCGGGGCCGGGCTTCTCGCTGATGCAGGAGAACATCGGCTACGCAGCCATGGCCGAAATACCCTGTGTCATCGTGGACGTGCAACGGGCCGGACCCAGCACCGGGCTGCCTACAGCCCCTTCCCAAGGTGACGTGATGCAGGCGCGCTGGGGGACCCACGGTGACCACCCCATCATCGTGCTGAGCCCTTCCTCGGTGGCCGAAACCTTCCATCTGACCGTGCAGGCTTTCAACCTCTCGGAGAAGTACCGCACGCCGGTCATCCTGCTCATGGATGAAGTCATCGCTCACATGCGGGAAAAAGTAGAATTACCTTCAGCGGGAATGGTCGAAGTCACAGAGCGCATCGGTACCAACGTGCCGCCGGAATGGTATTTCCCTTACGACGAAACCTCCTCCGACGTGCCGCCTATGGTCTCCTTCGGTGAAGGCTACCGCTATCATATCACAGGGTTGATGCACGACCGGGCTGGCTTTCCCACCCTCCGCCTGGATGAGATCAACCCCTGGTTGACGCGGGTCTTTCGCAAGATAGAGCGGGGATTGGGCGAGATCGTCATGACCGAGGAGGAATGGACCAAAGGGGCCAGGACGGTCGTGGTGGCCTATGGCTGCACGGTGCGCTCGGCCCGCCACGCCGTCAAAATGGCGCGGGACAGGCGGCACAAAGTGGGCCTGGTCAAGCTGCTCACCATCTGGCCTTTCGCCGAGGAAGTCATTGAACGGGTAGCTCACACGGCCCGGCGCATCATCGTGCCGGAGTTGAACCTGGGACAACTGGCCCTGGAGGTGGAGCGGGTGGCCGGTCGCCACAAGGTGCGGCGCGTCAACCGGGCCGACGGCGAAATGCTCACCCCGCAACAGATCCTGGCCGTTATCGAGGAGAAGTGATGGATGAAACGTGAAGAACAAAAAGTATACAGCTACCTCCGCCACAAGAAAAAGTTCCCGAATATGTGGTGCGCCGGATGTGGCATTGGCATCGTCATGCACGCCATCATCCGCGCTGTGGACCGCCTGGGATTAGACAAAGATGAAGTGGCGATGGTTTCCGGCATCGGCTGTACAGGGCGAATGCCGGTCTATGTGGATTTCAACACCATGCACACCACCCACGGACGGGCCCTGGCCTTTGCCACCGGCCTCAAGATCGCCAGACCGGAAATGAAAGTGATCGTTGTCATGGGCGACGGCGACGCCCTGGCCATCGGCGGCAACCACTTTATCCACGCCGCGCGGCGCAACATCGGCCTGACGGCCATCGTGGTCAACAACTCTGTCTACGGCATGACCGGTGGTCAGTACTCGCCTACCACACCCACAGGGGGACTGACCACGACAGGTCCCTACGGCAATATTGAACAGCCCTTCCCCATTTGCGACCTGGCCCGGGCGGCTGGGGCAGCCTTTGTGGCCCGCAGCACCGTTTACCATGCTACAGAGCTGGACCGTTTCATCGGACAGGCTATCCAGAAGAAAGGCTTCTCCGTAGTCGAGGCGGTCAGCTATTGTCACACCACCTACGGTCGCCTCAACAAACTGGGGACCCCGGTGGACATGATGCGTTACCTGAAGGAAAACAGCGTCAGGGTGCAGGACCCCGCCGAATGGGCTCTCAAAGAGCAGGAAGGCAAGATCGTGCGGGGGGTGTTCGTGGATCGGGACATCCCAGAATATACCGAGTTATACAACCGGGTGCTCGAACGCGCTCAGGCAGCGTAAAATTCAGCCCGATGAAGGAGTAGAAACAATGCCAGAACGATGCGAAATTCGCCTGGCGGGTGAGGGCGGTCAGGGCCTGATCCTGGCCGGCCTGATCTTGGCCGAGGCGGCGGCTATCTACGATGGCAAGAACGCAGCCCAGACTCAGTCCTACGGCCCGGAAGCTCGCGGCGGGGCCAGCAAGTCGGAGGTCATTATCTCCGACGAGGAGATTGATTATCCCAAAGTCATCCAGGCTGATGTGCTTCTGGCTTTGGGCCAGGAAGCCTGTGACAAATACTTCCATGACCTCAAAAAGGATGGCATATTGATCGTTGACTCGGTGAACGTAGAGCGGATACCGACGACGAGAGCCTATCAGGTGCCGATCACGCAACTGGCTGAAGAAGCCACCGGACGTCGGATCACGGCTAACATCGTCGCCTTGGGCCTTCTGGTGGGACTGACGGGCGTGGTCTCCCGCAAAGCGATCGAGGCCGCGGTCAAGGCCAGAGCCCCCAAAGGCACCGAGGAGTTGAACCTGAAAGCCCTGGCGGCCGGTTTTGAGAAAGCAGAAGAGTTGAAAAAGAAAGGATAGGTGTTTGGCGGTGGAGGGCGAGAGGTGGGAGATCAGCAAGGCCCAAAGAGTAAACCGGACTTGAAACCCTATGCCGGACATTGGGTGGCCATCGTCCAGGGACGGGTGGCCGGTGTAGGGCGTACAGCCGAGGAGGCCCGCTACCTGGCCAAACGGAACCGGCCCAAAGAGGAACCACAAATCCTTTTTGTCCCAGAAGGTAAGGGAACGTGACCGGACAGAACCTTGTCCCTCCGGAGTCTGTCGCCGCCCGGGTATGCCGTTTCCTGCAAAGCCTTTCCATCCCCGCTTACCTGGTGGGCGGTTATGTGCTGGACCGGTTGTTGGGACGGGAGAGCCACGACGTGGACCTGGCCCTCCCGGGCGATGCCTTGGGCCTGGCCCGCACCGTAGCCGATTGGCTGCGGGGCTCCTTTGTGCCTTTGGACGATGACCGCGGCACAGGACGGGTGGTCATCCACGACGAAAAGGGTCAGCGCCTGTTTATTGATTTCGCCGCCCTGCAAGGTCAGGACATCACCGCTGACCTCTCCCGGCGCGATTTCACCATAGATGCCATTGCCCTGGACATCCATGACCTCAGCCGCTTCATTGACCCTTACGACGGCCGCGCCGACCTGAAGGCCGGGCTGGTACGGGCTGTGTCTGAGACGGCCTTTCGCGACGACCCACTGCGCACCCTGCGGGCTGTGCGTCTGGCCGCCGAGCTGGACCTGCGCCTCGAAGCCCAAACAGAGGAGTGGATCCGGCGCGACGCCAAGCTGATCGCTACGGTTTCCGCCGAAAGGGTGCGGGATGAACTGAGCAAGACCCTGGCCCAACCCGGCGCAGCCGACAACTTGCGTTACCTCGACCAATTGGGCCTGCTGGAGGTAATCTTCCCCGAAATAGCGGACGCCAAAAGGACAGATCGCTTTGAGCGTTCCCTCGAAATGGTCAGAGCCCTGGAGCACCTGTACGCTATTATTCTCCACCCTCCACTCTCCGCTCTCTACTCTGACCGCCTTCTAGCTCACCTCTCTCAGTTCACCTCTGATGACCGGCAGCGTCTGGTGTGGCTCAAGCTGGTTGCCTTTTTGCAGGGTGTGACTCGGGATGCCGGGCAGGTGGGTCTTGTGCTGCGCCGCCTGCGTTTCAGTCGCGGGGAAGTTACCCTCGGCCAGGCTATCGCTGCCCATCGGGAGTATCCTGCCCGGCTCAGGGCAACGGGGGCCATCACCCGACGCGATGTCTATCGCTTTTTCCGAGACACGAAGGAGGTGGGCCTTGACCTCCTGTTGCTCTTTCTGGCCGACCCGCTGGCAGCTCAGGGAATGTGCCCTGACCCGGCGCAATGGAAAGGGGATCTCGAATTCGTTGCTGCTTTCCTGCAAAACTATTACGAGCGACACACAGAAGTGATCTCACCGCCCAAACTGATCAGCGGAGACGATCTTATGGAAGCCCTGGGACTTGAAGAAGGACCCGGCTTGGGTGAGCTGCTGGAGGCAATACGGGAAGCCCAGGCCGCAGGAGAGATACGGACCAGGCAAGAGGCCCTGGACTATGGTAAAAATCAGTTCTTGCAGACTAACTGCGTGACTCCTGTCACAGGATGTTGAAGGGAGTTCTCAGCCATGAGAAAAGTGGTGGCTTTTTGTTGCCTATGGCTTTTTGGGGCGCTTTGGGTGGCAGGCATTGAGGCAGCCCCCGGTTATAGCCCGCAGGAGCAAGGGCCTCAAGCGGTCATCACCTCGCCCCGCGACCGCGCTGAGGTGCGAGGCAGGGTATCTATTCAGGGCACAGCCACTCATCCTGAATTCTGGAAATACGAGGTCGCCTACGGGCCGGAACCCAACCCCGGTGACCAATGGATCCTGATCGGCGCCGTGCATGAAACTCAAGTCGTGGACAACGTGTTGGAGACGTGGGATACGACTTTGGTGCCCGATGGAAACTACAGTCTGCGCCTCAGAGTCGTGCGCCGCGATGGAAATTATCAAGAGTATTTCGTGCGCGAGATTACCGTCGCCAACGCCCGGCCAACAGACACCCCTACTCCGGCGGCCACGCCTACACCAACCCCTACGCCTACGCCGTTGCCCCCGACTCCAACCATCGTCATCACCTTGCCCGTGCTGCCGTCTCCTACCCCCCGTCCTCTATCTACCATTGCCCCGCCAATCCGACCTACGCCGACATCCGCACCGTCTTTCTTCAACATCAATGTATCTAATTTGGGGGGGGCTTTCTGCTGGGGGGCAGGAGCAGCGGCTTTCCTTTTTCTGTTGGTGGGCTTTTTAGCCCTGCTACGACGGTTGGTTTCACTGTTGCTCCGCCGCTAATGGACCTCCTGCGGAGCAGCTCGGGGGAGAGGGACATGGTTAGTTGGTTGCGATTTCTGCGTTCTGGAGTCCAGGCTGAGCCAGTGGAAAAACTGATCGTCGGCCTGGGCAACCCAGGCCGCCAATACGCCCGTAATCGGCACAACGTTGGCTTCCAGTGTCTCGACCGATTGGCTCAGATTCATGGCCTTTCGTTTGCCCAACGACGAGCCAGGGCTTCTCTGGCCTCGGGAAAAATAGCCGATGCCAGGGTCGTGCTGGCCAAGCCGTTGACTTACATGAACCTTAGCGGCCAGGCAGTGGGGCAATTGGTCCGCTTCTACAAGCTACCTCTTGCACACCTCCTGGTCATCTATGACGACCTGGATTTGCCTTTGGGGACCATCCGTCTGCGACCCGAGGGAGGCTCAGGCGGGCTCAAGGGGATGCGCTCGGTCATCGAGGCTTTGGGTAGCCAGAACTTCCCCCGTCTGCGGGTGGGCATTGGCCGACCACCGGACAACGAGGCGGTCAGCTATGTCTTAAGCGACTTCACCACCGAGGAACAAAGCGCGCTGGAGAGCGTTTACGAAAAGGTTGTGGCTGCCGTGGAACTCTTTCTGAGGGAAGGCATTGAGGCAGCCATGAATGCGTATAACTGAGGGAAACTCTTTACTAGACCCTATTTTTATGCTATAATCTAATTTGACATTGTTAGATTTGCCGTCCGGCGCCTACCTCACCCATCCCCACCCCAGCCCTCCCCTTCCCTCTGATTCCCTCCCCCGCTTCGGGGGAGGGCCAGGGAGAGGTTGGAGAGGGAAGGGGAGGGTGCGGGAGGGGTTAGGAGAGGTCAAAAAGCCCGAATTTAACAATGTCAAGCTAATACCGGTACCTCACTTTTATGATAGAGTATTCGGCCATGGCCTTGCGTCTCTCCGCCTGGCCCCGCCCGACGATAACTCGCCCTCCGCCAGCCCGCTGAAGAGTGTGTTTAGCGTGTCCCCGTACATGCCCAGACGGGCCTTTGGGCCTGAACGTTAACGTTCAGGCTGAGCGGCTCAAGCGTGCTGGAAGCACGCTGT
>JBBIJG010000155.1:0-6453 GCA_037446095.1 Caldilineae bacterium | reverse complement strand
CTTTGTACGAGAAGCTATTGAGCGGCGAGTTCGAAAAAGCCAGCGATGCCGAGGTGGTCAGAGAAGAAGAATTGCTGATCGAGAACCTGGAAGTGACTAGCCGCTTTGTCAGCGACCATTCGACCAACGTTTTGATGGATGTCAGAGGCAAGTTGCCAGAGGACAAAGAACCCATGCTCTCTATCATCCGGCGCTACCTGGAATTGTCCGAGGAGGAACAGCTCAACTTCAGGTTGGGGACCCTGTTTGGAGTTCTGGGTTATGCCCCCAATTACCGTACTTTCAGCGAGTTCTTTAATCCGATCAGGCGTCAGCAAGTGGTGGCTGTCATCGAGGAGATGGAAGCCAGGGAACCCGGTTCAACCAAGAAGCTGGTAGAACGACTGAACACGATGCTCATCTGATTTCTGTTCGCTCGTCGTTCATTAGCCGACATACCCCCGCCACATTCCGGCTGCGGCAGTGAACAGCCAGGCGGAACCAGGAGGTAAAGAAATGAAGAGTCTTACTTCACTGTTCGTTCTCGTGACTTTTCTTGTCTTTACTATGAACGGTTGTGGACCAAGCCCATCCTCTACTGCTACCCTTGTGACGCCCATACCGACACCAGTGCCACCTACGGCAACCGCAATACCACCTACGCCAACCTCAGTGTTACCTACTCTAACACCCACACCGGTGCCGCCTACACCAACACCAGAACCGGAAGGGCGCACCATTGTTGTCACCAGCGACGCCGACAGCGGCCCCGGAACCTTGCGGCAAGCTTTGTTGGAAGCTAGAAGCGGTGATATGATCACCTTCGATCATCTCGCCTTCCCAGCCAATGCCCCAGCCGCTATCTACCTCAAGAGTGGACTGCCAGAAATCGTCCAAGGCCATCTGACTATTGATGCCAGCAATGCTGGGGTGATTTTAGATGGGAGTAGGATAGAGACGGAAGAGTGGTGTTCCGCGCTGAGGGTATTTTCCAGCGGCAACCTCATCCGGGGTCTCCAAATCAGAAACTTCTCCCCGGGAGCGGGGATTGAAATTGTCGGCGGCGCGCAAAACAATCTGATCGAGGGAAATGTGATCGGCTCCGGCGACGTTGGGATTGCGATCGGTGGAGAACAAACAGCCTTCAACACTGTCACCGGCAACTTTATCGGCACGGACCGAAATGGCGAGAGTATGGGCCTGGGAGTTGGTGTTTGGGTTGAAGACGGCGCCCATCACAATACCATCGGTCCTGGCAACACCGTCGCTTTTGCCAACTCAACTGCCATCACCATCATAGATGCGCGCACGGTAGGTAACACGGTTACCCAGAACAGCATCTACGGGAATCTATACGGCGGCATCAGTTTGACAGGCGATGGCACGCGGCCGGGCGGCAATCTGGGACTGCCGGCTCCAACGATTATAGATTTCGATCTCGAAGGGGGTGCAGTAGCGGGTTCCACTTGCCCGCGCTGTCTGGTCGAGATTTTCTCCGACGAGGGCAACCAGGGGTGCATTTTTGAAGGTCAGGTAGTGGCCGATAGCGCAGGTAATTTCAGCTTCAACCGGGGTGCGCCGTTCACGGGCCCTCATCTCACCGCCACGGCCACAGATGCTGACGGCAATACCAGTGCTTTCTCCGACCCAACCATTGGCCAACGCTCCTTGGTGGTACTTCAGGAAGGCAATAGCTTGCCAAGACTTCCATTTAAGCCTAAGCGCTCCGCTGAATTGGCAGACAATCGGCTGGGAGAACAGAATCCCGTCTATTCCATTGACTGCGAGATCGAAAACTATGCTGGCAACCTTGCCCAACGGGCGGATGAGCTCAGCCTCAAATGGATGAGAGTGTTTTTCGAATGGATGGATTGGGCAGAACTTGAGGCGTATGGAGGGTACTCCGATTTTCAATTAGACGATTGCCAAAAAGAGAGCGTTGAGACACTCCACCGGAATGGCATCCAGGTTTACTACAGCTTGACATTCTGGGACCCCGTTTTCTCCTATTATTCGGGTTATTCTCGTTTTCGGGATGAATCCGAGATCGAACGGTTTCTGGAGTACACGCGATTCATTGTCGAGAATATCAGAGGAAATGTTACCTGGTATAGCATCTTGAATGAGCCAAATATCTTCGGTGAGGATCAACGATACGTCAAGGTGGATGATTATATCGAACTGATTCGCCGCGTCGTACCGGTGATTAGAGAACTGGACCCTCACGCCAAAGTCATCGTTGGCGAGGTAACTCCCTTAAATGAGTTGGGTTCCTACGACTATCTGATGGAGATCCTCCAAACCGATGACGTGATGGCTATGGTGGACGGAATAGCCTGGCACGGCAGCAGTGGCCTCTCGCTGGAGTATCAACCAGATTATTACCATGACTACCACCAGGTCTGGGTTGATCGGATCGTTCAAACCGCCCGAGAGCACGGTTTTGAGGGGGAGTTCTTTTCCACCGAACTGCACTGGCGGACGCCTGATACCCCTCAGCAACTCCATGGCAGGCCGTGGTTTTACTCTGACACGGTGGCAGCAAAATACTACGCCCGCGGCATCGTCTGGCACCTTTGGAAGGGATTCTTTGTCGGCATAGGTCACGAACGCTACGAGCAGATCTTTCCCATAAGGCGGGTAGTTCGCAACCTGGCAACCCTGTTGGCCGGAGCCAGGCCGACAGAACTGGATATAATCGTTGAGGGCGTTGCGACCGATGTCCAGGTTACCAGTTTTATCCTGCCCGATGGTAGTTATCTGGTAGCGTTGTGGAGAGATGAGAGTGCGGTGGATGACGATCCCGGTGTTGCGGCCACAGTGATTATCGAGGGAGTCCCAGCCCAAGAGGTAGTGGGCTTTGACGTGCTCAACGGCTTTGAGCAGCAACTGATAGCGGGTGTCGAAGGCGGGAACCTGGTCGTCCACGGTCTGCTTGTCAAGGACTACCCGACAGCCCTCCGCCTCACCAAGTAGGGGTTGCACCATCGGGGGCAAACGAGATGCAAGAAGAGGAGCTACACGAGAGAGTGTACACCGTCGTCCGCCTCATCCCGCCGGGGCGGGTAGCGACCTACGGGCAGGTGGCGGCTGTAGTGGGTCCGCCGTGCTCCGCCCGGGAGGTGGGCGGGGCCATGGCCGCGTTGCGCTATCGGCGCGCTGCCCCGCCGGTGCCCTGGCAGCGAGTGATCAATGCCCAGGGCAAGGTCAGCACCAAGGGCTTGGAGCAACAGCATCTGTTGGAGGCGGAGGGGGTCATTTTCGATGAAAGGGGTCGCACAGACCTCAGCCGCTTCGGCTGGGAAGGACCGGACGAGCAGTGGGCCAGGGCCAATGGGTTCTACACACTGCCTGAATCGCTACGCTTCGGGTCGAGCGCGGAGCAGCTATCCCTATTCTCTGAAGATGGCCTGCAAAATAGCTTAGTGGAGTCTCCAGGCGAGGGGAAAAGAACCGGCTGAAGCCCAATGCTACTAAGTGCCCATCCGAAAACCCGTAGGGCGGCTAGGCGAAGGCACTGCCTTCGCCTAACCCGGACGGCCCGGAAAGGCTGTCCCACACCTGGAGTTGGGTTGGTTCTGGCAGTGGCCATGACACCGGCTGAAGCCTCAACTCCGGAAGGGAGCGTTTATGCGGTTGCTCCTGGTTGGGCGAAACCGGCCAATTTTGAATGTTTAGCAGCATTGGGCTGAAGCCTCGACAAGTTGTTTTAGCCACACCTTTCTGAAAAAGCCAGGGACCTGCCATTATGAAACTACGCTTCATGGGCGCTGTGCGCACCGTCACCGGCTCGATGCACCTGCTCACCGTCAACGGGAGCAACATCCTGCTCGACTGTGGCCTCTTCCAGGGACGGCGGCAGGAGGCTTTCGAGCGCAACCGCAACCTGCCTTTCCAGGCCGGAGACGTGGATGTCCTCATCCTCTCCCATGCCCATATTGACCACTCCGGCAACATCCCTTCCCTGGTCAAGAGCGGCTTTCAGGGCAACATCTTCGCTACCTTTGCCACCCGCGACCTGTGCGCAGCCATGCTTCGCGATTCAGCTCACATCCAGGAGCAGGATGTGGAGTATGTCAATAAAAAGCGAGCCCGCCAGGGGCTCCCCCCGGTGGAGCCTCTGTACAGCACCCAGGACGCCACCGGCAGCCTCCAATATTTCATAGGCGTGGGTTACGACCGGACCTTTGGCGTAGCCCCAGGGGTCAAGGCCACCTTTCACGACGCAGGACACATTCTGGGCTCGGCCATTACCGTGCTTGACATCGAGGAGGACGGCCGGCAGTGTCGGCTGGCTTTCAGTGGGGACCTGGGCCGCAAAAACATGCCCATCCTGCGAGACCCCAGCCCAATCCATGACGTGGACTATCTCATCATCGAGAGCACCTACGGCAACCGCCAGCACGAATCCCCCGCCGAAGCTCAGGCTGCCCTGCGGCGCGTGGTGGCCGAAACCTATCGCCGCGGCGGCAAGGTCATCATCCCCGCCTTCTCCGTGGGTCGCACCCAGGAGATCGTTTACACCCTGCATCGTCTGATCGAAACCCGCCAGATCCCCGAACTGCCTATCTTTGTGGACAGCCCTCTTTCGGTGAACGTGACCGAGGTTTTCCGGCTGCACCCCGAGTGTTACGACGAAGAGACGGCCCGCTTCATCCTGAGCGACCGTCACCCCGACCCCTTTGGCTTCAAACGGCTGCGCTACATCCGTGATGTGGAGGATTCCAAGGAACTGCATTTTCTGCGGGAACCGGCGATCATCATCAGTGCCTCCGGCATGTGCGAAGCTGGTCGCATTCTGCACCACCTCAAGAACAACATTGAGGATAGTCGGAACACCATCCTCATCGTCGGCTGGCAGGCCCCTGACACCCTGGGTCGCAAGCTGGTGGAGCATTGGGAGAAAGTGAGGATCTTCGGTGAAGAGTATCAAGTCAAGGCTGAGGTGGAGGTGATCAACGGCTACAGTGCCCACGCCGACCGGGGCGAGCTACTGGACTATGTGCGGCCACTTCACAGCGGCCGGCTCAAGCAGGTGTTCGTGGTGCATGGCGAGGAGGAAGCATCCCTGGCCCTAGCCGATGGACTGCGAGAGCTAGGGGTGCCGGATGTAGTGGTACCGGAGCCGATGGAGGAGGTTGTCTTGGGATTTGGGTGAGCCGCTTGGGGCCGTGCCCTGGGCCTCCATGACGGCATGGCCGAGACCCCGCCCGACGAAAGCCTGAACGTCAACTCAAGCGTGCTGGAAGCACGTTGTTCTGGCTGTGTCGAAGGCGCGTCAGCGCCCTTGGGCTGCTCAGCTCTGACGTTCATGTCGGGGCCTTTGGGCTTTCAGAGGCATGACGGTTTCTCCAGGTCCCGCCAGGCGGGCAGCCCGGCCACCCCCTCGGCAGCCTTGACGGCCCGCACGATGGCCTCGGCCATCACCTCGGCGGCGTAGGCCCCCACGGTGTTGACGTCGGTTTCGAAGTGACCGGTGGCCAGAGCAAAGAGGGTATCGCCGTCGAACATGGTGTGGGCCGGACGCACAGTCCGGGCCAGGCCATCGTGGGCCATCTGAGCCACTTTGTTGGCCTCCTCTTTGCTGAGCCGGGCGTTAGTCGCCACCACCCCAATGACGGTGTCCCTTGGCGCCGCAAATTTCAGGATGGCCTGCCCTGCCAGGCTTTTCATCACGGCCAGGGTATCGGCAAAGCCAGTGCCCTCCAAAGACCGCGCCCCAGCCAGGATCTGCCCCGTCTGCGGGTCAATGACATCGCCAAAGGCGTTGACAGCGACGATAGCTCCCACCACAAGCCCTCCGCCCAGATCCATGCTGGCTGTGCCCAACCCGGCTTTCATGGCCTGCTCTATGCCCATGATTTTGCCCACCGTGGCTCCGGTGCCGGCTCCCACATTGCCCTCTGCTACAGGGCCGTCGTCGGCCGCCTGGCAGGCGGCGTAGCCCATAGCCGCGTCGGGGCGCACCGACGGGTTACCCATAGCCAGGTCGAAGAGGACAGCCGCCGGCACGATGGGCACTTTGGCCACCAGAGTGTCGTAGCCGATCCCGCGCTCCTCCAGATAGCGCATCACGCCGGTGGCTGCTTCCAGGCCAAAGGCGCTCCCTCCGGTCAGGACAACAGCATGCGCTTTCTGCACCAGATGCATGGGCTGCATGGCATCCGTCTCGCGGGTGCCGGGTGCGCCGCCTCGCTGGTCCACTCCACCCACAGCGCCATCCTCACACAGGATGACCGTGCAGCCGGTCAGGGCTTCCTTGTCTGTAGCGTGACCGACTTTGATGCCGGGCACATCGGTTATGGCGTTATGCCACGACTTGTTCATTGCTCCCTCCTCGCCTGAGCTCACGGAGGTGACCGTTACCTCCACGGGGTTTAGCCTACATTTCGCACCCCGCAATTTCTATTCGAGCTCCCGGCGTAGCCGAAGGCATTGCCTTCGGCTACGCCGGTTCGCCAGCCCCAAAACCCG
>JBBIJG010000154.1:0-6460 GCA_037446095.1 Caldilineae bacterium | reverse complement strand
TTTTCATCAAAGGTCTGTAAACGCTGAGTGATGCGTGTAATCGCTCGCCCGCGCCCACCGGCGCCGGATTCAGTGACCATTGTCAACCTCCCTTCAGGGTTTAGAGCTCAAACAGATCGTGCTTGTGGAAGCAGAGATAATGCTGGGACATGAAAGCCAGGGGTTTTTCGGCCAGAGTAAAGTTCTCCGCCAGGGTCGAAAGGACCCTGTCCAGATTCTGGGCCCTGGCGGCTTCATGCTCAGCCGCCCGTTCGTAGAAGGCCCTCCCTTCCTCTTCGTACTCATCTATACTCCACCGGCTCTGGCCCAGGCCCCGGGGCCTGATCTTCCCGCTCAGAGGGTAACGATACTGAGCTTCAATGTATTCCGGGAACATGCCGGCCAGAAAGAGACAGACATCGGCAATGCGCTTGTAGAAGCGGAACCGGTGCTCCTCCTCAACCGCCTGGCAGTATCGGATCAGGCTCTCCACGTTCAAGTCATTGAACCGGTATCTGCGCCAGAGGCCCTTTCTCACCCGAATGGGTAGAGAGAAGCTCTCGATCCGGGTAAACGAGGCCAACATCTCCGCCAGGTAGTCACGGATCTGTTTCTGACTCAGCAGGTCCACTACCCTGTCCGAGTCGAAAACGGCTATCTTTTGGAGGTGTCTCCTCTCGACGGTATAAGTTTCTTTCTCCAGGTCCTTCCGGATCCTTTCCAGAAGGATGGTGAAAAACAGTTTGGGTGAAACCTTGACCAGGATCTCCTCGTCGCCGATCACGCGGTCGAACAGTCCCTGGTCTCTGAGCATGGCTTCAACGAAATCCTCATCGTCTTTGATGAGTTCGACCAGACGTTCCTTGTCGGTACGCCCTGGAATCAGGGTTTCAACCAGGAAGAGGAGATCGTTGTGAGATAGAGTGGAAAACGCATCGGTCATATCTGACTTGTCGCACCTTTTCACCGGTCAGGGAGTTGACGTTTGCTCTCCGGAGGTCATGGTCTGATCACGGAGCAGACGATGGAGCTCATCCAGAGCCGGAGGAGCCACATAGAACACCTGGATGTCAGAGGGGAACTGAATGGCGTGGTCCTGGCCGATGATCAGGACTCCAGCCTCCTCATCGTTCAAGGTCTCATCAATCCGTTTGGCCATCAGCTCGTATCGCTTGTGGCTGGCCTCCCGGTAGAATTCCGAGACTTTTTGCAGCGCCGGCCCGCTCCGCACCATGGCCAGACAACGTCGCCAATCCATTGTCTCCTCGAACAGGGCTCGATCTTCAAGGGCAATGAACTCTGCTCCCTGCTGGCACTTTCTCTTGAGCATCCTATGGGCTTTTTCGCTGAGTTGCTGGACAAGCTTCAGACCTTCCTCTCCTCCCAGAGGGATGGATTCGTGGTAGACTTTACCGATCTTGCCAAAGCGGGCTTCCAGGTTGCGGATATGGTTCCCCGCCTCTTCCCAATATGCTTCCACTTTTTCGGCGTAGCCTGGGGGGCCATCCTTCAGGGCGAGGACCAAAGGCACCAGATACAGCTTCCGCCCGAAGTGTCTGGGCTGTGTTGCTTCGGTCATGGGTATCGCTACCTCGCTTCCTAGCTTGGGGTTTGAGCACTCAGTCCTCCAGCGCTTTCACCAGGGCATTGGCAAAGTGTTCCGCGCCCAAGGGCTCTTGGAGGGTCAGCACCTTGCCATCTACTTCCAGCAGGCGTCCGGTGAAAGTAGCACCCTTTTCGACGAGCCAACCGGCTGTGTCTATAGGGGCTGTGGCTTTCTTCCCCTCCAAGACGCCGGCCAAGGCCAGGATGACCGCGGCGTTGCCTGTGGCCCCTAAAGTTTTGTATTTGGCATCCTTGGCCAGTTTCTGCACGTCCTTGTCATCGAAGAGCAACCTGGCTCCCTCGCCACCTACGAAGACGATAGCGTCGTAGTTGTAATACTTGATGTCCTTGATGGCCACGTCTACCGGCACTGAACTGCCATCCTCAGCGGTGGCGGTGCCTCGGTCCAACGAAGCCACTGACACCTTGTAACCACGGCCTTCCCACACTCGACGGGCGATCTCATAACCTTGGCCTTCAAAGTCCCTGGGAGGCACTACCATCAGGATTTTCTTCTCAGCCATGTTAGAACCTCCTTGCCGTAGTGATGAAATCTCGAAAGCCGCTTTTATATTATACACAAATCTATTTGGGAGGACAAATCGGGGGGAATTTTGCGCCCCCAGATAATAGATGGTCCCTTTTGGGGGTTGTATGCTTCAGTGTAAACTATTTTCAGGCAGAAAGGGTGTGGGATAATGTGGGATATGGAGGTTAAATGTGGGATAAACCGACCTGCCGATTATTTAAAAATGTAATAAGTGGCTTTTTTGTCTCCGATCTTCAGCAGCAGATTCTTATCCACCAGGTCAGCCAGATCTCGGCGGATGGTCTCGGCGCTGACATCAGGACATAGCTCCTGATATTCGCGGTTGGTGATACGCCCTCGCTCGGCCAGGTAGGCCAGAGCTTTTTCCTGGCGTTCGTTCAGGTGCAGGTGATACCAACGGCGGACATCCACCCTGTCACTGATCAGCGCCTCACCATGACCATAGAGGGTGACCTGGAAACCGTTGGCTGTCTCCCGGAAGACAGGGGCCGGCAACCCGTGTTCGAGCATGAGCTGGATCATACGGTCAATACCATAGCCCAGCCGTTCGATAAAGCCCATGTCGGCCAGAACTTGGACAATGACCTCGTTGCGGGAGAACCGCTCCTCGACGATGTTGTCCAGGGTGACGTGGCCGGGGAGTCGGCCGGGGCTGTAGAATTCGATGCGATCGCTGAACATGAGGATGCGGAT
The DNA here is from genome assembly GCA_037446095.1 of Caldilineae bacterium. Taxonomy (GTDB): domain Bacteria; phylum Chloroflexota; class Anaerolineae; order E26-bin7; family E26-bin7; genus E26-bin7. The sequence continues at coordinate 3,633 of JBBIJG010000154.1, read as the reverse complement.
GCCCTCGCCCCGAATGCTGTAATCGCGGTGCGCTACGGCGTTGACGATGGCCTCCCGCACCGCTTCAACCGGGTATTCCGTCTGTTCCTGGCGTTCCAGCCTCACCAGACGAACTCCTCTGCTCATGTTGCTGACCAGGAAGTTCTCCGCCCGACGGATTTGCTCCGGCAAGGTACCGCGGATATCCTCCCGCAGGAATTCATCTCCCATTTCCCGCCCGGCATAGCGCACCACAATGATCTCACTGGAGTGAAAGAACCGTTCCGGTTCCCGGCCGAACAGGAGAAGGCCCGCATTGGTTGGCCGGTAGCGGTTGCCTTTCCTCGTCAGGCAGCCACGTTTGTATAGAGCCTCCTCAGCCGTCTGGCCAGGGATGTTTCCCAGGGGGACAAGATATTTCTCGACTTTTTCCCAATCAATGTCTTCCAGCGTGGCGCCTGGAGGGGCCAGCGACTCAAAGCTGACCTCGCCCCGTTCCATCATCAGTTGCCGCACCTGACGAGAGGTCATCGGCCTGTCCCGTGGGCCATCGCGCCTCAGGTAGCGACCTCTCAGACTGTAGACGTGAGGCAGCCCTGGCGGTATGGTGATCACCAGAACCTCCGCCTTATCCAGACGCACTAATTCGGGCAGAGGGATGATGAGGGGCGGATCGGTCAGGAGGGCAGCTTTGAGAGCCTTGTCCCAGGCTGCCTGGGAGTCCTTCAGCCCGGTCAGCAGGCCATCCTTGGGGCTCACACCCAGCAGGACAGTGCCGCCCGTGCTGTTGGCCAGAGCGATAAGGGATTCAGCCAGCCTAGTCGGGGTTACGTCCTCTAGTTTAAAGTCCGTCTCCTGACCCTGGCCTCGTTCGTAGATGGCCCACACCTCGTCTTCCGTCAAGGCTCTTCACCTCCCTAAACCGGCGAAAGCGCCAGCGAGAGCTCACGTAGAATATCTTCGCCAAAGAGCAAGTAGGTCGCTACAACAGCTATCAGGCAGCAGCAACACAGTAGAATGAGCACGACTGCCACAATGAGAGTCGTGTTGCGCCCTCTCTCTCCTGAGGGCGGCCCACCAGGATAAGATGGTGGAACGGAGGGAGGCTCGTAGCCCGGATAAGGTGGCGATGGCGGCGTCCGGCCGACAATAGTCTCCTCTGTGTAGGCAGGGGGTTGGGTCGAAGCCACCCCCCGGCTGATGAGGGTCTCCACGACCCCCAGGTCCGCCCCGCAGTGAGGGCAGAAGCGATCAGTAAGGGATACGGGGTTACCACAGTGTGGGCAGTTCATTGATAGTGCTCCTTTCGTAGTTTTGTCATCATAGCAGCCGAGGGGAGCCTGCAGGCAGCAAAGACCGGCTAAAGCTTCGATTCCAGCCTTGGACCGGGCCGTTATTGCTGGGGCTAGCCCGATGGCGTGATCATGTAGTGCAGTTTCCAGCCGGGTTTCGTCACGCCCCCGGAAGCCGTTTCCCAGATTACTTCCCAGGTCACGTCACGGGGTGGTTCCTCGCCGGCACTGGTCACGCTGGCTACGGAAACAGTGATCCGGACCGGTTCATGCCTCTCCTCTTTTTCCTTATCGGGAGTGTAGATGACCCGTTTGACCAGGACTTTCTTGATTTTGTCACCGCTGGTTCCTGTTCCAAAGTCGCTGGACCCCACCGCGTCTTTCAGCCCGCTGGCCTCGCTCAGGTAGGTTTGGGCCAAGGGATTGTTTTGGCCCAGGGCCAGGTAGAAGGCCAGGACGACTTTTTCGGGATAGGGAGATTGGGCCACATCCTCGGGCACGCCAAAGGCAAATTCGATGCTGGTTTCCACAGGCGGCCAGAGCTCCTTTCCTCCCGGCCGGAAGTAGCTGCCATCCCTGACCACGTAGACATTCTTGATAGCCAACTGGCTGCGTTCCTGGGTGCGCTCTTTGACAGTGACCCTGGAGCCCTCCAGCGTTATCCCGCCGCTGCCGTGGAAGAAGCCCAGGCACTCGTAGCCTTGTCGTCCTTCAGCAGGGTTCTTCGATAAATCATCCCTGTCGTGGTCGTACCAGTGAAAGACGCTCAGATCCACCGCCAGGCCCTCTTCAGCGAAATTCCTGATCAGAAGTTCTGGCCCTTCGTTGGTGGGGATGAGGTCTATGACCTCTGCTACACAGTCTTGCTCACCAAGGTAAACTCGATCCGGCGGATGCAATTCGTAGGGAAAAATCACGGGGGGGTCACCGTGGTCGTCGTTGTAGACAGCAGCGCCGATAGGACTGAATTTGCGCCCCGTGACCCCTTCGACCAGGTCGAAGCGGTAGAAGACAATCCACTCGTTTTTGCCATCACCGTCGGCATCGAGGAGTTGCACCTCTTGGGGGCGTTTGGTTTCGGGCAGGATTTTGGTAAAATCGAGCCTCTTATCCGGCTGGCGCAACCCTTGCAACGGCCCACAGCCGGCCACCACCAGAGTCAGCACCATCCCCAGTAGCAGTAGATCACAGTTCGCTCCCGCTGGATTTGTAATCCAGCGGCCAAGCGGCGGATTACAAATCCGCCGTAAGCGAAAATGGGATCTACTGAGTATGGAGGATAGTTTGGGCAAGGGTGACGTCGGGCTTCTCATCTCAACTTGACCTGCCGGGTTACTCAGGGTTCAGGCTTTACCTCCTGTCCTCTGGCCTGACGAGGCCTTGCCTTTGACAGGCTTTTTGCTCAAAGCGACCGGCAAGACCTCTTCCATCCTCTCTACAAAGACAAAGTTCAAATCCCGTTTGACTTTTTTAGGAATCTCAATCATGTCTTTCTCGTTCTTTTTGGGTATCAGGATCGTCTTCAGGCCGGCCCGGTGAGCAGCCAGTACCTTCTCTTTTAATCCTCCGATAGGCAATACCTTCCCCCGCAAGGTGATTTCACCGGTCATGGCGACCTCGTGGTGTACAGGCCGACGGGCCAGGGCTGAAATGAGGGCCGTGGCAATGGTGACGCCGGCCGATGGGCCGTCTTTAGGGATGGCCCCCTCAGGCACGTGGACGTGGATGTCCAGCTTATCAAATTCGTAGTTGGCGATGCCCAGCTCTTTGGCATGAGAGCGGGCGTAACTGAGGGCGGCTTGAGCGGATTCTTGCATCACTTCGCCCAGTTGGCCGGTCAAAATGAGCCCCCCCTTGCCTTCCATTAACGTCACTTCTACGTTGAGGAGGTCGCCACCGGCTTCGGTCCAGGCGATGCCTGTGGCCACTCCAATCTCATCCTCCTTTTCGGCCAGGCCGAAGGTGAACTGGGGTGGACCCAGGTACTTGACCAGGGATTGGGCAGTGATGTGGCGAGGAACTTTCTTCTCCTCGGCGATCCGTCTGGCCACCTTGCGGCAAATGTTGGCGATTTCCCGTTCCAGATTGCGCACCCCGGCTTCATAGGTATACTCACGGATGATGTGACGAATGGCTTTTTCCGAAAAGCTCAGCTTATCCGGGGTCAGGCCATTCTCTTCCAGTTGTCTGGGGATGAGGAATTGTCTGGCGATATGGATCTTTTCCTCTTCGATATAGCCGGGGAAATAAATGACTTCCATGCGATCCCGCAGTGCGGGGGGCACCGGGTCCAGGACGTTGGCTGTGGTGATGAACATCACTTTAGACAAGTCGTAGGGAACATCCAGGTAGTGGTCAGAGA
>JBBIJG010000153.1:0-6490 GCA_037446095.1 Caldilineae bacterium | reverse complement strand
CGGAGAGGGAAGGGGAGGGTGCGGGAGGGGTTAGGAGAGGTCAAAAAGCCAGAATTTAACAATGTCAAGCTAATACGCATAGAGCCGTCCATAAGGGCGTGAGGAGAGGGGAATGAGCTTGGTGAAGGGATGGCTGAGAATCTCCTCCGCGTCGTGACCAAAGTGGGCAGCGAACTCCCCCACCAATTTCTGCAGCAGCGCGTGGTCTGCATCTTCCAGGGGAACCTGGCCCACTTCTCTCCCCAACTGATAGTCGGCTAACTCCCCGCGAATGTACATGACACCCCCATGCATCCCGGTGCCGATAAAGTTGGCACTGTGGGGTTCACCTGGACGCAGGGTGAGCCCCAAAACGACCAACACGCCGCCGGCCATGTACTCCCCCAGGAAATGCTGCGCCGTTCCACCGATGACGATGATAGGGCGTTGGTCCCCGTACTCCTTCATGTGGATGGCCACCCGATAGCCCACGTCGTCGCGGATGAAGATCTTTCCCCCACGCATAGAGTATCCGGTGACATCACCTGCCCGTCCGTGGATGACCACTTCACCGCCGTTCATCGTATTGCCACACCCATCCTGGGCGTTGCCGTGCACTACAATGCGCGGCCCGTCCATAAACGCCGCCAGGTCGTTGCCCGGCGTGCCGTAGATGTGTATCTCAACCGGCCGATGCAAATCAGTCCCGATGTAGCGCTGGCCATAGACGTTGTGCAGGGCGATGCACCTCACTCTGTCCTCCACAGCCTCACGCAGCCGGGCGTTCAGGTCCCGGTAGTGAACTCCGGCGGCATCAATTTGCAGCATAATCCCTCCCCCATTCAGCAGATGGATGGGAGATCTTGCTCCCAGTGGGTCCGTGACCCGCTGGCTGACCGGTCACGGACCGGTCAGGAGCGATAAACTCTCATCTACTGATTATACTTCCTACTCCTTTTGCTACACGGCGTAGGCAAGGGCCGGCACTTCTATGCTCAGGGTGACTTTCTCGGGGACGGGCGTCTTTTCCACCTGAAGCGGCACACCCAATCGGCCCACGATGGGCTCACCTCCCACCGGTGTCCAGACCCGTTGCGGCTGGGGGCAGACCAGCCGGATGGACGCTTCTTCTGAGGAGAGATAGAGCCTGTCATCGCCGATGGCCGCCGTCAGAGGGCGTAGGCGGATGCGGTCGGTGAGGCCAATCATCTCCCCCTGACGGGCGATGATGACGGTGAAGGGGCCGTTGACCAGCAAGCTGGCATAGACCTGCCGCAGGATACAGCATAGAGCCTGCTCCTCAGGCCCCATCCGCCTTATCTCGACCCACAGGGGAGGAGCCATGATCTTGGCCGCCACCTCGACGGGCAGATTGTGGCGTCGCATGAGAAAGTCGGCGGCGTAGGCCATCACCTCTGTATCGGTGTGCATGGTGCAGTGATAGCCCTGCATCTCCAGGTAGCGACGGTTCGTGCCGTAGGAGGAGATTTCGCCGTTATGCACCACCGTCCAATCGAGGAGGCCGAAGGGGTGAGCGCCTCCCCACCAGCCGGGCGTGTTGGTGGGAAAGCGGGTGTGGGCCGTCCAGATGTAGCCCTGGTACTCTTCGAGGCCAAAATACTCCGCAATCTGTTGGGGATGGCCTACACCTTTGAAAACGCCCACGTTCTTCCCGCTGCCGTAGATATAGGCCCCCTGATTGGCGGTGTTGACCTCCATGACCTTATCCACCACGTAGTCCGCCTCGTCTAACCCCTGCTCCTCCTCTTCCCCCTGACCCCCTCCCTGGCCCTCCCCCGCACGCGGGAGAGGGAACTGGGGGGGAGGGGCGGGGTTAGGGGTGGGAAAGGGGGGGACACGGAGGAAATAGCGCCAGATGAGCGGCGGATTGAGCAGGCCGGCCGTGGGCTGATGGGGTACCTCCTCGGCGTGGACCAGGACAAAATTCTCGCCCAGAAAGGTCTCTACCTGCGGGCGGCTGTCCGGTTTGGTATACATGATGTGAAAGGCATAGCAGTCGGCATATTCGGGTAGCAGCCGTAGACGGCAAAGCCGGCGCCCAGCCCGTTGCCCCGCTCCTCCATGTTGGTGATGGCCCGGATGATCTCACGGCCGGAGAAGCACCGGCCGGTCACATCCATCATGCCGAACAGCCCGCAGGCGTCGTAGACTTTGTCGTCCCCATAGGGGTTCTCGTAAGATATCGAATTCATCTCTCCTCCTTGCTCTCTACACCACGATCCCCTCTCTCACCACGATATGCTTGCGATATTCTCGCGGGAGTGAGATCAGGCCAAAGTTCCCCGACAACAGATGGTCTTTGAATGGACTGACGTCCGCCCGGTCGCGGATGAGACCCGTGTAGATGCCCGCCCGGTCAATGTCACCTACACAAATAGCGCCTACCAGTCGTTTGTTTCGTAGGACCAGCTTCTTATAGGTTAGGGTTTCGCGGTCGTACTTCTCCATGATCTCGTACTCATCTTCATTCTCCTGGGGGCCTGTGAGGCCGACCGAAAGAGTGGGGAGGCCGCACACTTCCACCGAGTTCATGGGGAATCCCCCCTCATATATTCTCTCCATCCCGGCCATGTTACACCCGGCCACGTGACCTTGCCGGTAGGCATTGGGCCAGATGGCGATGGGGCGATTTTCCCCTAGCAGCATGTCGTAGACCTCTACACAATCTCCGGCGGCGTACACGTGGGGAACGGACGTGCGCATGTGCTCGTCAACGAGGAGGCCCTGGTTGACCTCGATGTCGCTCTCTGGAGGGATCAATCCCACGTTGGGGCGCACGCCGATGGCAAACACCAGCAGGTCGCAGCTCACCCGCTCGCCATCTTGCAGGATGGCGTGGTCAACCCGCCCCTTCCTGTCTACGATTTCCTTTACCGTCAAGCCTGTCCTGATCTCGGTGCCTTCCCGGCGCAGGACAGTCTCTGCCAGCTTCGAGGCTGTGCGGTCGAAGGAAGTGCTAAGGATACGGTCTGCCAGTTCCACCAGGGTGACCGGGATGGAACGCGCCATCAGGGCTTCGGTGGCCTTGAGGCCGATAAGTCCGCCCCCCACGACCAGGGCCGATTCGACGGTATGATTCTCGAGGTAGCGGTTGATGCGCCGGACGTCTTCCCAGCGGGTGAAGGTGAAAACTCCTTCCAGGTCAACGCCGGGAACCGGCGGGACAAAGGGCCTGCCCCCTGTGGCGATCAGCACCCGATCATAAGGGAGTGTACCCCCGCCGGCCAGGGAGATGGTCTGCTCGGAGGTGTTGACGCGCGTCACCTGAACTCCCAGCATTGTCTCTACTCTGTAGCGAACGTAGAAATCGGGTGGGCGGTAGTACATTTGGAGCTCGTCCACCATGCCTCCCAGGAGGTAGGAGATGAGCGGCCTGGAGTAGACGTGCTCGGGCTCGTCAGAGACGACGGTGATGGAACTATTTTGATCGTGTCGGCGAATGGCCTCGATGGCGCCGACTGCGGCTGCCGAGTTGCCGATAATGACGTATCTCATTTCAGGGCTTCTCTCCGTAACCAGGGCTTCGTTCGGGCAGTGGGCCACGCAGACGGGCGTTTCCTCGCCGTAGCACAAGTCACATTTGGATGCGGCTTTACCTCCCGCGATGTTGCGCTGGATAACACCGAAAGGGCAGACCATGACGCACATCCAACAGCCCACGCATTTGTCCTCGTCGCACAGGATCGCCCCCGTCTACTCGTCCAGGTGCATAGCCCAGGTGATGCAGGCCTCAACGCAGGGCGCCTCCAGGCAATGTCGGCACGGCATGGCGAAGGATAGGGGACCTTCTTCCTCGACCAGCAGCCGGGGCAAAGCCCTTGGCGCTTCCTCTTTGAAAGCCTTGATGATCTTCTTTGACTGGGAATGCTGCACCAGGCAGTGGATCTCACACAACCGACAGCCAATACAGTATTCCTCGTTCACGTAAATCCGTTTCATTGCCTATGCCTCCCCTGCCCCCTTGATACCTAACGTCCTTAACTCCACCTCGTTCAATCCCACGCCTCGCAGGTGGTCACGGTTGCCCCGCAGGCTCTCGATAGCGTTGATGCCCATGCCGCCCAGCATTTCCTTGATCTCCAACGACCAGGCGCGGATGAGGTTTGCCAGGCGACGGCTGCCGATGTTGGGGTTCAACCGCTTGGTGAGATAAGGGTCCTGCGTGGCGATGCCCCAGTTGCACTTGCCGGTGTAGCACTTCTGGCACAGGTGACAGCCCATCGCCACCAGCGCCGCCGTGCCGATGTAGACCGCATCTGCCCCCAGGGCGATGGCCTTGACCACGTCGGCACTGTTGCGGATGGAGCCAGCAGCGATGAGGGAGACCTGGTTGCGAATGCACTCCTGCCGCAGGCGGGTGTCCACGGCGGCGATGGCCAACTCGATGGGGATGCCCACGTTGTCGCGGATGATAGTGGGGGCAGCACCTGTGCCGCCGCGCAGGCCGTCAATGGCAATGTAGTCCGCCCCGGCCCGCGCGATGCCGCTGGCGATGGGGGCTACGTTGTGCACGGCGGCGATTTTGACCCCGACCGGCTTCTCGTAATTGGTCGCCTCTTTCAGAGCGTAGATCAGTTGCCGCAAGTCCTCAATGGAGTAGATGTCGTGATGGGGAGCGGGGGAGAGAGCGTCTGTCCCCTCCGGTATCATGCGCGTCCGCGAAACCTCGGCCGAGACCTTCTCGCCCGGCAGGTGGCCGCCAATGCCCGGCTTGGCTCCCTGACCGATCTTGATCTCCAGGGCAGCAGCAACTTCTAGGTATTCGGGGTGAACGCCGAATCGCCCCGAGGCCACCTGGGCGATGGTGTAGGGGCCGTACTGGTACATGCTGGGGTGGAGCCCGCCCTCGCCGGTGTTGTACAGGATGCCGCACGTCTCAGCTGCCCTGGCCAGCGACAGACAGGCATTGTAACTGATGGAGCCGTAGGACATGGCGGAGAAGAGAATAGGCGTCTCCAACGTGAGCTGCGGAGCCAGTTGGGTCTCGATCCGCACCCCTGCAGCGGTTTGCACCACCTCGACGCGGTCGGGCTTGCGCCCCAGGTAGGTGCGCAGTTCCATTGGCTCGCGCAGCGGGTCAATGGAGGGGTTGGTCACCTGCGAGGCGTTCAGCAGGATGTGGTCGAAATAGATGGGGTAAGGCTGGTCGCAGCCCATGCCAGAGAGCAGCACCCTCCCTGTTTCCGCCTGTTTGAAGACACTCCTGATGATCTGGGGCGTCCAATTGGCGTTGGGCCGGAAATCAAGTGGGTTGCGACGTACTGTAATGGCGTGAGTGGGGCACAGGGTCACGCAACGGTGGCAGCCCACACAACGAGACTCGTCGCTGTAGACCCAGTCGTCCTCGGGGTCCCAGTTATGCACATCGTTAGCACACTGGCGCACGCATACCTGGCAGGCGATGCAGCGTTCGTCATCTCGTTCGATCTTGAATTCTGGTGTCAGTAAAGCTAGGCTCATATTTTACGGCGCAACCATCCACACAGCGAGTGCAAATGCCGGAGCCAGGGACCCCAGTCCTGACGCGATTGGAGACCAAAACGTCAAACCCGAGAAAGCCTCCCAGCACCGGCACGCATTGGTGATAGCTGCCGTCTGGTGCTCTCACGCTTGTACTCGTTGTAAATGTACATCAGCTCTTTGTCGAACAGAGAGCGTTTGAGGGACACGGCCAGGGCCCGCGCCATGGCCAGTATCTCTCTGGATTCCTCCTCTGTCAACTCGATGCCAAACTCGCGGAATTTGTGGTAAACGGTGTGGGAACCGGAGTGCTTGCCGATGACCAGTTGGCGCACCAGGCCCACCTCTTCGGGCGAGAAAGCCTCATAGTTGCGGGGGTTCTTGATGACACCATCGGCGTGGATGCCTGACTCATGTGTGAAGACGTTGTCGCCTACAATGGCCTTGCAGGCCGGCAAGGGACGCCCCGAGGCCCGCGCCACATAGTCGGAAATTTCGCGAAAACGGCTGGTGTCCAGCCCCAGGTCTATGCCCTCAATGTATTTCAGGGCCATGACCACCTCCTCCAGAGCGGCGTTGCCGGCTCGCTCTCCTAACCCGTTGATGGTGGTATTGACATAAGTGGCTCCGGCCTTGATGCCGGCTAAAGCGTTGGCCGTGGCCATGCCAAAGTCGTTATGGGTGTGCATCTCTACAGCCAGCCTCGTGGCTGCGATGATGGCTTTGACATTCTGATAGGTGCGGAAGGGGTCAAGGATGCCCAGAGTATCACAGTAGCGCAAGCGATCAGCTCCATGTTCCTTGGCGGTGTGGGCAAATTCCAGCAGAAAGTCGGGGTCGGCACGAGAGGCATCCTCAGCGTTGACCGAGACGTAGAGGCCGTGAGCTTTGGCAAAGTCCAGGCTGCGCTTGATGCTATCCAACACCCAGGCCCGGTCGCGCTGGAGCTTGTGCTCAATATGGATGTCAGAGGCAGAGATAGAAATGGCTGCCGCTTGCACCCCACAATCCAGTGAGGCCTGGATGTCGG
>JBBIJG010000152.1:2297-6547 GCA_037446095.1 Caldilineae bacterium | reverse complement strand
CGACGTGCTGCTCCTGGACCTCATGATGCCTGGCATGAGCGGCCTGGAGATGCTTCGCGAGGTGCGGGCGATCTCGCCTGACCTCATCGTGATCATCATCACCGGCTATGCTACAGTGGAGCTGTCCGTGCAGGCCATCCAGGAAGGGGCGCATGATTTCATCGCCAAGCCCTTTAACTCGGATCTGCTGCTCCAGGTGATCAACCGACAACTGGAGCGGCGCCAATTGCGGCGCGAGGCCGAACGGGTCCGGGCGCTGGAGGAGGAGGCCCGCGAACTGGCCCGGGCCAAGGCCGAACTGGAAAAGCTGGAGGCCATCGAAAGCCGCTTCATGCTGACTATGGTCCACATCCTGCGGGCGCCGGTAGCCGTGCTGCAGAATTCCCTCCAGCTCATCCGCAAAGGCTACGTGCCGCCGGAGGAGCAGCCCGCCCTGCTGGAACGGGCCGAGCAGCGAGCCGGAGAACTGCTGACCATCCTGGATGACCTGCTACTCCTGGCCTACCTGAAAGAAGGCGTGGGCCTGACCAGGGTCGCAGCAGTGCCCGTAGCCGACGTGTTGGCTGTAGCGTTGGCTACGCTGAAAAGTCAGGCCGACCGGCAAGGCGTCACGGTGACAGTTGAGGTAACCGGCTGCCCCTGCGTTATGGCCAACTCCGATCACCTCAAAGCGCTGTGGGTGCACCTGCTGAACAATGCCATTCGCTATACTCCGGCGGGAGGACAGGTGGCGGTTTCGCTGCGCACAGACCAGGAGCGCGGGCTGGTGATCGGGGAAGTGTCGGACACGGGCATCGGCATCGCCGTGGAGGACATCCCCCGCATCTTCGAAGAGTTCTACCGCACCGAGGAAGCCAAAGCCATGCAGGAGACCGGCACCGGCCTGGGGCTGCCTATCGTCCAGCAGGTGGTAGAAAAATACGGTGGCACCATCGAGGTGGAATCGGTGGTCGGCCAGGGCAGCACCTTTCGCTTTACCCTGCCCCTGGCCAATCAGGAGGATAATAGATTATGAGGCGTTGCATTTCCATGTTTTTGGGAGGGCGATTGCGGGTTGTGCTGATCGCCTCCTTTTCGCTGGTGGCCGCTTTGACAGTGGGTCTGAACACACTAGCTACTTCGCGAGTGATCAACGATTATCTGGCTGACGCTGAGGACAGGCGGGTGGCCCGCGACATTAACCTGGCCGAAGCCTTTTACCAGCTCAAGCTGGACGAAGTGGCGGCTATCAGCCACCGGTTGGTGCTGGATCCCTGGGTGATCCAGCACCTGCCGGCTGCCTCTCAGGACCAGGCCGAGGCCATCCGAGTCATTGACCAGGAGATCACCAACAAGATCACCGTCCTGGCCCTGGGCGGCACCCATCTTATCGCTGTGCTTGATCCAGAAGGCAACATCGTGGTGGGCCGGGTCCTGTCGCCAGAGGGCCAGTTGTCGCCGGTCCTTACCCAGGGCGATTGGGGGCAGTTGCCCATCGTCGAAAAGGTGTTGTCATCCGGCCAGGAACAGGCGGCCACCGAGGTCATTCCGGCCGAGTTCCTGGCTCAGGTGGGGCTGGACAGGCAGGCGTACATCCCGCTGATAGACACCCCCAAGGCAGCTCCAGAGCTCTTCGATCCTCGTGAAGGCACAGCCGGCCTGGCCCTGGTGGGAGTCGCCCCGGTGCAGAATCAAAACGGTCAAATGCTCGGAGCAGCGCTGACGATGTACCTGTTTAACAACGACTACACCCTGGTAGACCGCATCAAGGAGGTGGCCGGGGTGGATACGGTAACCATCTTCTTTGGAGACCTGCGGGTTTCCACCAATGTGACGACTGAGGAAGGCGAGCGGGCCGTCGGCACCCGCATCTCCCAGGACGTGGGCGAGGTCGTGCTGGAGCAAGGCCGCGAGTACGTGGGTCGCGCCTTCGTGGTCAAGGAGTGGTACATCACTCGCTACGAGCCGCTGCGCGACCATCGGAGTCAGGTGGTGGGCAGCCTGTACGTAGGCGCCCGTGAGTCAACTTTCCAGGCCTTGGTCCACAGCTTCAGCAACCGGGTAGCCATTATCGCCCTGGTCTGCCTTGTACTGGCGGGAGTCATTGCTGTGCCTATCACCCGATTCATCACCCACCCTATCACCGAACTGGTGGAAGCTACCCGCCGCCTGGCTCAAGGTGACATGACGGTCCGTGTACCGACCTCTGGTCAGGGCGAACTGGCTATGCTGGGACAATCCTTCAACAGCATGGTCGAGACCCTGCACCAGACCCAGCAGGAGTTGTTGCACAAGGAGAGACTGGCCTCGATGGGGCAACTGGCAGCCGGTGTGGCCCACGAGATCAACAACCCTCTGGGCACCATTCTCCTCTTCGCCGACGTGATGTACAAAGAAGCAGCCGAAGACGACCCTCGGCGCAATGACCTGAAGATGATCATCAACGAGGCCACCCGCTGCAAGAACATCGTGGCCGATCTTTTGAACTTTGCCCGGCAGCAAGAGGTGCTGGCCCAGGAGACCGACGTCCACGCCTTGCTGGAAAAGGTCATTGAGGGGGTTCGTCTCCAGCCGATCTTCAAAGGGGTGGAGATTGTGCGCCGGTTCAGCCCCGATTTGCCCACCATCCAGGCCGACCCGGCTCAGTTGCAGCAGGTGTTCGTCAACCTGCTCAACAACGCCGCCGAGGCGATGAAAGGAGGTGGCACCATCACCCTGACCACCCGGCCAGTGAACAGTCAATGGGTGGAAATCAAGGTCTCCGACACAGGCTGTGGCATCCCCGAGGAGAACCTGGGCAAGCTGTTCACCCCCTTCTTCACCACCAAGGCGCTGGGCAAAGGGACCGGTTTGGGGTTATCCATTGTTTATGGTATCATTAAGATGCACCGGGGGCAGATCGCCGTCCAGAGCCAGGTTGGAGTGGGGACGACCTTCACCATAACCCTGCCGGTACGGCTGCTCAAGGGAGAGTTGGCCTCAACCAGTGCCTCGGCCGAGGTGATTGCCTGATAGGACGAATCAGCGAAAAACTGCTGATTTGCCGGTTTGGAAACGGATGGAGGTATGGAAAGCAAAGGCAAGATTCTGGTCATTGACGACGAGGAGGGCATCCGTGAGGGCTGCCGGCGGGCTCTAGAGCCGCAGGGGTTCACGGTGGAGACGGCAGCCACCCTTCGGGAGGGGCAGCGCAAAATCGAGGGGGGAGATTTCGACCTGGTGCTCTTGGACGTGATGATGCCCGATGGGCGAGGCATTGACCTGCTGGCCCCCATCCACGAGAAGGACCCCGACACGGTGTGCGTGATCATCACCGGCTACGCCACGGTGGAACTGGCGGTGGAGGCCATCAAACGGGGGGCCTACGACTTTATCTCCAAGCCCTTCACCTCCGATCTATTGCTGATGACCGTGAACCAGGGGCTGGAGAGGCGACGGCTGGCGCTGGAAGCCAAGCGGCTGAAGGCTATCGAGCAGGAGGCAGCCGAGCTGGCTCGCGCCAAGGAAGAGATGGAGCGGCTGGACAAATTCAAGACCGCCTTCACCCTGACCGTGGCCCATGAGCTACGGGCCCCTGTTACCGCATTGCAAAGCTTCCTGCTGGCCATGCTCAAAGGATACGTTGATCCTGAGCAACAGCGGGATGTCCTCCAGCGGGCCATCGAACGAACGCAGGAACTGCTGGACCTGGTGGACGATCTGCTGAATCTGGCTGCTGTCAGGGAGGAGTTGACCCCGCCGAAGCGAAAGACGCTTTCGCTGGCGGACTCCCTAGAGGAGGTAGTTCCCCTGCTGCGGACTCAGGCTGAGGAGAAGGGGGTGGCGTTCGTGGTGGATGTACGCCAGCGTCCGCTGGTGGAGGCCAATCCCGACCAGATGAGGCAGTTGTGGACCAACCTGATCTCCAACGCCATCAAGTACACCCCCTCCCCAACCCTCTCCCTGGCAGAGGGAGGGCAGGGTGGGGGTGGGCGGGTGACGGTCACCCTGGAGGAGAAGGATGGATGGGCCGTAGGCACGGTGGAAGATACCGGCATCGGCATTGCGCCGGAGGACCAAGTCAAGGTCTTTGAAGAATTCTACCGCACGCCCCAGGCCAAAGAGGTGGAACCACGGGGCACAGGTCTGGGCCTGCCCCTGGTCAAGCGCATCGTGGAGGGACACGGCGGGACGATCGAGGTTGAGTCGGCCTTGGGGCGGGGCAGTCGGTTCACTTTCCGACTCCCTCTGGTAAATCCCCAAGCGGGATGAGAATGGTTCGAGCCTGAAAG
>JBBIJG010000152.1:0-2263 GCA_037446095.1 Caldilineae bacterium | reverse complement strand
CAGGCCAAACAGGGTTATAATTATTGTCGTTGAGAACATGTGAGTGAGAAAGAATACACGTACTACTTCACGCCGGAACGCAAAGACCGCTTCCGCTACTACCACTACTTGATACGAGGGCGTATCGTTCGTTTTCGCATCCAATACGAAACCCATATTGGCGAGGAGTGGCATGCGATCGTGCGATACGATACTGCCCATGGAAGACCCCATCGGGATGTCCTCCATCCCGATGGCTCACAGGACAAATTCTACGGCTACTCCGAGGCAGAGGTGCTGACCCTGGGCGAACGGGACATCAAGACAAACTGGCAGCGTTACCGAGCCTGAGTACGAACGGGAGCGGATCCCACAAGGGGCGGAGATTGTCCTGCTCCCCCAGGATGACCCCGAATTGTACCGCATTAACCTGGAAGCGGCGTGGAGGGCACAAAGCGAGAGGAATGGACATCCCATGGTCTATGTAGAAGTTGAAGCCTTGGCCCCTCGTCGCTCCCGATTAGCTCGACAATGTCAGATTAAGCAGCGAGGCCGCAGGTTGAGTAGCACAGCGTATCGAAACCCAGGCCGAGCGGGATTTGCAACCACCGTTCTTCGATACGTCGCTGGCGCTCCTACTCAGCCAGTAAACTTGGCTTTTGAACAAATGTGACAATGTCGAGGTAGTTACCGCGTAACTTCTTTTATTGGGGAGGCCTTGCTCTTAGCCCTTGTGCTGGCGGCCCAAAAAGGCGCCAACAGACCATAGATACAGCGTATGAACGCGCCGCCGTAAACCGTTGGCGCTGAAGGACTGGTCAGCCCCAACGCTTCAGACTGGAACATGGGGGGCTGCATTGCAATTCGTCATCAGTGACAATGGCACGCAGTTCATCGCCGAGGCCTTTCGATTCGCACAGGAGAGGGCATTCGTACATGGGCGGATTGCACCCTATCGAGCCCGCACCAATGGCATCGCCGAACGCTTCGTGCGCACCCTGAAGGAGTGGCTCGAAGCGCACTCTTGGAACAGCCCAGAGGAATTGGCGGCCTTGGTCGAATTCATCGAGTACTACAACGACCGCCCGCATCAAGGTGCCAAGTTAGACGGACTGTCGCCTAATGATTTCGCCCGTCGGCTCACCGACTGTTCAATATGTTAGGGTACGGTACAAAAGCCTATGGCAAAAGCAAGAGGGGGTTGCGTTTCGAGTTACCCTGCCAGATTTCAAAATGGAGGTGAGGGCCGGTAGCGTTGCCAGTCCGGCCTATGGTACCGATTTGTTGGCCTTGCGCCACAGATTGCTCGTAATCTACCAGGTACATGTCCAGATGGGCATAAAGGGTGGACCAGCCGTTGCCATGGTCAATAAGCAGCATCCGCCCGTATCCAGAGTCATCCCACCCGGCGTAGACCACGAAGCCTGAATCGGAAGCCACCACAGGGGTACCTTTGGGGGCACCAATATCAATGGCCGGATGGTGGCTCCAGAACCTCTGGGTAATCTGGCCGGAAGCTGGCCAGACAAAGTTGCCAGTGCCTTTGGCTGCATCCGCAGGGATAGGGCCGGTATAACGATGGACAAATTTGGGGATATACGGCTTCTCCCCACCGGGTATAATGAGGGCCATTCCTGGAGTCAGCTCATACGGCTCTTTCAGCCCGTTGACCTCATAGTCGGTAATGGCCGAAACCTCGACTTTGTACTTCTTGGCAATACTTTCTAAAGTATCGTTCTCCTGGACGATGTGGTACACCCCAGAAGTAGGAAGGATCACCAATTCCTGGCCTATATTTAGTAGGTCAGGGTTATCCTCTAACCGGCCGTTGGCCCACATGATCGTTTGAGGGCTTATGCCAAAACGCTCGGCGATGCCGAAGACGCTATCGCCGGGTTGAACGGTGTAGGTGATGACTTCCAGACGTGGACGTTCAGGGATCGTGGTGTGGGGCACGGGGGGCTTGATCAGGGAGCCATGACTGATCCATATAGGGACAGTAGGAACCCTTCCTTCAGACGATAGGGCGGCGAGCTGCGGGTCCGGTCTGCGGGCCGGTGATTGAGGGTCAGGCATCCGCCGGTGGCCGATTAGGATGGCTAAACCAATCAGCAGGACGACTGTCAAGTGGAGAGTATAGCGTCCAGGGAGGAGCCCATCACCCCGCCTTTCCTTGACCAGGCCAAGCTCTGCGGCCAGAAGTCTCCTCAGGTGGGGCCACAGATCTCTCCTCAAACTTCGCCACCCCCTGATGCCCTGACCCAGGAATCTGTTTCTTTTTTCA
>JBBIJG010000151.1:2884-6554 GCA_037446095.1 Caldilineae bacterium | reverse complement strand
ACAGCGTGCTTCCAGCACGCTTGAGCCGCTCAGCCTGAACGTTGACGTTCAGGCCCCAAGGCCCGTCTGCGCGTGTATGGGGGCACGCTAAACATAAGCGCAATTTTCCGACCCACTCTGAAGCGCCCTCGACGCAGCCAGAACAGCCAGGCCCCAAGGCTTTGTTCGGCCCGACGATTTACCGTCGGGCCTGAACTCCGCTGCCCCTACGGGGCTCACTACAAACAGACACCCTATAGACCTGGCGACGGGGCCAGTGGGCGGCCTCGGCTACCCTTCTGATAGCTTCCCTCCTGTCCAGACCCTGGCTTAACAGCTCGGCCAACGCGGTTCTCACCCGTTCTTCATTCCATGCGGTCTGCGTCTCGCCGCCAGCGCCGGCGATGACCAGAGTGAACTCGCCGCGAGGTGGGTTCCGCTCGAAATACTCCAGAGCTTGGCTGAGGCTCCCTCGCCAGACTTCTTCATGGACTTTGGTCAACTCGCGGGCCAGAGCGACCTGTCTCTCCCCTAACACATCGGCCAGGTCAGCCAGACTCTTCCGTAAACGGTGCGGGGCCTCAAAAGCCACCAGAGTGCGCCTCTCCTCAGCCAGCGAGCTCAAGAGTCGCCGTCGCTCGCCCTGCCGCCGGGGCAGGAAGCCCAGGTAGATAAAGCTGTCGGTGGGCAGGCCGGAGATGGCCAGAGCGGTCACCAGGGCCGAGGGGCCAGGAATCGGCACCACGGGAATGCCACGGGCGATAGCAGCCCTGATCAATTCGTAACCGGGGTCAGAGATGCCGGGCATTCCTGCTTCGGAGACCAGAGCCACATCCTGCTCTGCCAAAACGGTGAGGATATAGTCCAGCTTGGTCAGCTTGTTGTGCTCCCAGTAACTGGTCAGGGGGGTCGTGATGCCGTAGCGAGTCAGGAGCTTACGCGTCTGGCGGGTGTCCTCGGCAGCGATAAGGGCTACCTCCTTGAGGATGTGCAGAGCCCGCAGGGAGATGTCCTCCAGGTTGCCAATCGGCGTGCCAACCACGTACAACGTGCCCATCTATCCCCTCCCGGCAGGTTCGTAGTGGCCGCTTTAGCAGCTCTCGGGACCGCTGAAGCCGTTCTGGCTTTCGCGAGAGTGTCCGGCAATTAGCCCGGCCCCGCCGACGATAAATCGTCGGGCTCAAAGAACGGGCCCGCTTCAGCGGGCTGGGGCGAGAGCGCGGAATGAATTATCGAAACGCTCTCATCGCCGCTCTGACAGGCGTATAAGAGAAGCGATGGATGGGAGAAGGGCCCAGACGCTCCAGAGCCGCACGGTGCTGAGGGGTGCCATAGCCCTTATGACTGGCCAAACTGTAGCCGGGATACTGGCCATCCAGCTCGACCATGAACCGGTCCCGTGACACCTTGGCCACAATGGAAGCAGCCGCAATGGAGAGGGACAGCGCATCGCCATGAACGATGCTCTTCTGGGGATAATCTAATTGGGGCAGGCTCAGGAAGTCAATGAGCAGGAAATCGGGGAGGCAGGACAGCCGGGCAATGGCCAGAGCCATGGCTTCTTTGGTGGCGGAGACAATGCCCAGCTCGTCAATCCGTTTGGGAGGCACCATACCCACCCCGACAGCCAATGCCTGGGCCTGGATGACCTCATACAGCCGCTCGCGGGCCGCTGGGTTAAGGGCTTTGGAGTCACGCACCCCTGCCAAAGCCTGGGCCAACCCTTCACGACTCAAAGGCAAGATGACCGCTCCAGCTACCACCGGACCGGCCCACGCACCTCGGCCCGCTTCGTCCAGGCCGGCCACCAGGCGATAGCCTTGCCCGTAGAGGGCCATCTCTTCTTGCAAATCAGGCTTTATCCATAGCATCGCGTTACCTGGCCTTGGGTGTGGCCTCCCTCTGATACTACAACTACAACCGCCCTTGAGAGCCACTGAAGCAACCGGATCGTACTGGCAACCCGGTCCTATTGGCATGATGACGACCGACAGAAGTGTGTCGCACCTTTGGGGCCATGTCCGAGCACGAGCCAGGAACCCTGGGATTGCCGCCGTCTTCCCTCTGTCCAGAAACAGTTCAACCCGCTATTGGCTTTCTTCGACGTACCGCTTTTCCCGCAGACGGCTGGCCTTGCCGTGGCGACCGCGCAAATAGTAGAGTTTGGCGCGTCTCACACGGGCATGACGCAGCACTTCGACTTTCTCTATGCGGGGTGAATGGAGCAAAAAGGTTCTCTCTACGCCAACACCGTGCGCAGCAATGCGCCGTACCGTGAAGCTGGCATTAGGGCCCCCTCTGCGCAAACGCATCACCGTGCCCTGGAAAACCTGCACCCTTTCCCGGTCGCCCTCAACGATCCGACTATGTACACGCACTGTATCCCCCGGCCTGAGTTCCGGGATATTAGGATTGGGCTCGACCCGGCCAACCGAGCTCATCAAAAGATCCGTCATTCTCCTCACCTTCTTCCACGAGTTTGAATGCCAGGGGATTATACTACAGATTATCTTCCTTAGCAAATCCCAGTTGACGGAGGAAAGCCTTGTCGTCCGCTGAGAGTCTGGCTTTGCTCAACAAATCTGGGCGGCGCTCCCAGGTGCGGCGCAGGGCCTGTTGGCGTCGCCAGCGGATGATCGCTGCGTGATCGCCGGAGAGAAGCACCTCAGGCACCTGGTACCCTCGGAAGACCGGCGGGCGTGTGTAGTGCGGATATTCCAAAAGCCCTTCGGCGTGAGAGTCTTCGAAAGCAGCGCCAGGGTCGCCCAACACGCCGGGCACCAGGCGCGTCACTGCTTCGACGATGACCAGGGCCGGCACCTCGCCCCCTGTCAGCACATAGTCACCAATGGATATTTCATCGGTGGCCAAATACTGTCGCACCCGTTCATCCACCCCTTCGTAATGTCCGCAGATGAGGATGAGATGGGGGTGCCTGGAGAGTTCTCTGGCTATTGCCTGGGTGAAAAGGCGACCTTGAGGGCTGAGCAGGATGACAGGAGGGGAGGGCGCCTCTGAGCCCTTCCCCTCCAATATCGCCTCGACGGCGGCGAAAATGGGCTCCGGCTTCATAATCATACCCCCCCCACCACCGTAAGGTGTGTCATCGGTCGTGCGGTGTCTGTCGGTAGTGTAGTCACGGATGTTGTGCAGGGCAATGGAAATCAGACCGGCCTCACGGGCGCGTTTGATGATGCTTTGGCTCAGCGGGCTCTCAAAGAAGGAAGGGAACAGGGTCAGGACGTCGAAGTGTATCATCTGTACCTCTCGTCAAACGGGGCTGGCCAGCCATTCGGCCAGGGTGTGGACCACGGTATCCACTTCCTCTTCGGTGTTGAAGTAGTGCACCGAGGCCCTCACGACTTCGTCCACACCCCAAGCCTGCATGTCCAGCAAGGCGCTCCGAATGGTTGAGGTATGGACATTGATCCTGCGCCCTCGCAGGTACTCCTTGACCTGGCCAGACGGAACGCCCGCCAGCGTGAAAGCCACGATACCGGAGAGGGTCTGACCCCGGTCGTACACTTTCGCGCCCGGCAATTCTCCCAACCGCTGGCGCAGATAACGACCCAGGCTTTGCACCCGCTGCCAGATGGCCTCCAGGCCCAGGTTCTGGGCGTAGGCGGCGGCTTCTCCCAAGGCCAAAGTCAGCGCGGGATTGGACTCCCAGGTTTCAAAGGCCCGGGCGTCG
>JBBIJG010000151.1:0-2864 GCA_037446095.1 Caldilineae bacterium | reverse complement strand
AACGGTAGGGTTCTTCCCACACCGCTGCACGCACATCCGGGAAAGGCGGGCACAGTTGCTCCCTGATCCCGCTTCTGACATAAAGCATCCCCAGGCCTCTGGGTCCTCGCAGCCACTTGCGGCTGGTGGAGCACATCAGGTCGCAGCCAATTTCCTCCACGTTGAAGGGATAGACGCCCAGAGATTGGGTGGCATTCAGAAAGTAGGTGAGGCCGTGCTTTCTGGCGATACGCCCCACAGCCTCGGCTGGCTGGACCGTACCCGTGTGGGTGGGGATGTGGGTAAGGACAATGAGTCGGGTCCGTTCATCAATGGCTTGTTCCAGGCGTCTCAGGTCTATCGCGCCCTGCCCATCCTCAGGGACGACCTCGATCTCTACTCCGGCCTGGCGGCGTTGAAGCAGGTTCATGAAGATGGTCACGTATTCCAGGCGCGAGGTCAAGATCTTGTCGCCTGCCTTCAGAGGCAGGGCGCTGAGGCCAAATTGGAAGGCCCGCGAGGCGCTGCCTACCAGTGCCAGCTCCGAGGGCCGGGCCCCGATGAGCCCGGCCAATCGGCGGTAAGCCTCCTCGACTTCCGGTTGGTGCTCGGCTTCGGCCTCATAGCCACCAATTTCCCGCTCGCGTTGGAGGTAGGCGATGAGCCGCTCATAGACCGGCTGCGGCATGGGCGAAGCACCAGCGTTATTGAAATGAATGACATTTTGGCAGAGAGGGGTTTCCTCCCGCAGTTTGGCGATGTTCATGGTCCGCTTAAATTATACATTAAATACTCCCACCGTCAAAACAAAACCACCCAATTTGACAAAATGCGATTTCTGTGGTAAACTACAACCCAACTAAAGGCAGGGTTGGGGAGTACGATGGAATTCCACTCCGCTGCTGTGGCCAATAATCTCAAGAAGCGAAGCCCGGAAGAGCCAGACCATCCGTCTGGATAGGCTCATTTGGGCTTCGGAACTAAAGACATCTCAGAGCCAGCCTCCAGACGGAGACTGGCTCTTCTTATGCGCGATGGTTATTCTACATCGCGCTTTTGTTTTCCAGGCGGATGGCCTCACTATTACATTTGAGGAGGGATACCATGAAAGGCAAGTGCAACAAAGTCGTCCTAGCCTACTCCGGCGGGTTAGACACCTCGATCATTGTGCCCTGGCTCAAGGAGAACTACGGCTGCGAGGTGATCACCTACACCGCCAACCTGGGACAGGGTGATGAGGAACTGGATGGACTGGAGGAAAAGGCTATCGCCAGCGGGGCCAGCAAAGCCTACATTGTGGACCTGCGCGAGGAGTTCCTCACCGAGTATGCTTTCCCCACCATGCAGGCCGGCGCCATCTATGAGCGGCTGTACCTGCTGGGAACCTCTTTCGCGCGCCCCGTCACGGCCAAATACCTGGTGAAAATCGCTCAAGAAGAGGGAGCCGACGCCGTAGCCCACGGTTGCACCGGCAAAGGCAACGACCAGGTGCGCTTTGAGCTGACCGTCAAAGCCCTCAACCCTCATCTCCACGTCATTGCCCCGTGGCGCGAGTGGAACATCCGCTCCCGCGAGGATGCACTGGCCTACGCCCGTGCCCACAACGTGCCGGTGGCAGCGACGGAAAAGTCCATCTACAGTCGCGACCGCAACCTGTGGCATCTGAGCCACGAAGGTGGCATCCTGGAGGATCCCTGGGTCGAACCAGAGGAGGATATGTTCTGCCTGACCGTGGCTCCAGAAGCTGCGCCCGACGAACCGCTTTACCTGACCCTTGACTTTGAGAAAGGTGTGCCAGTGGCCATTGACGGCGAGGCGCTGGGACCGGTGGAGCTTCTCACCCGTCTCAACGAACTGGGTGGCGCCCACGGCGTGGGTCGTGCCGACCTGGTGGAGAACCGTCTGGTGGGGATGAAATCGCGGGGCGTGTACGAAACCCCCGGTGGCACTATCCTCTACACCGCCCATCAGGGTCTGGAAAGCATCTGCCTGGACCGGGAAACTCTGCACTACAAGGAGCTGGTGGGGCACCGGTACGCCGAACTGGTCTACTACGGCCTGTGGTTCACCCCTCTGCGCGAGGCTCTGGACGCCTTTGTGGCCAAGACTCAGGAGCGGGTGACCGGCACCGTGCGCCTCAAGTTGTACAAAGGGAGTTGTACGGTGGTGGGCCGCAAGTCGCCTTTCAGCCTCTACCGCGAAGACTTTGCCACCTTCGGCCAGGATAACGTTTATGATCAGAGCGACGCCGTCGGCTTTATCAACCTTTTTGGCCTGCCGCTCAAGGTCAAAGCCCTGATTGACAGGGGAAACGGGGCCCTGGTGGGACTGGAAGCGCCCGACTACAGCCGGTTCAAACGGGATTGAAGGAGACTACCCCATGATAGGCGAGGGTCTCCTCACCGAGCCTCCTGCCACCTCGGTCAGGAGACATTCGGCGATCGAAAAGAGATTGGAACCTATGGCCCTTTGGGGAGGACGTTTTACAGCCCAAACCGATGAGTTGATGAGGCGCTTCAACGACTCCATCGGCTTCGACTGGCGGATGTATGCCGCCGACATCCGGGGCAGCATCGCCTACGCTGGTGCCCTGGCGCGGGCGGGCCTCATCACCGCCGAGGAGCACGACCAGCTTGTCTCCGGCCTGGAGCAGGTGCAGGCTGAATTCGACACCGGCACCTTCCAGGTCCAACCCGGCGATGAGGACATCCACACCGCCGTCGAGCGGCGACTGGGCGAGCTGATAGGCCCGGTAGCGGGCAAGCTGCACACCGGTCGCTCCCGTAACGACCAGGTGACCACCGACCTGCGCCTCTACCTGCTGGATGAGATGGCCTCCCTGCGGGAAGCGCTGATCGAACTGCAAGAGGCCATCCTCGCAAAGG
>JBBIJG010000150.1:0-6573 GCA_037446095.1 Caldilineae bacterium | reverse complement strand
GATCGTCAGTCAAAGGCGCGGGTTGAGCTCCCACAGGCCCTTCAACCAAAGGAGCCAGGGATCTGGACATGTCCAGCAAGGCGGCTGACAGAGGATGCTTCGACACGAAACGCCGGTGCTCCCTTTGGAGGTAAGGGCCAAAATACCCAAGTCCTGCCCGGTGGAAGCCCCCGTCCCGTTCGTCTACCCGACGGACCTCGTCATCTTTGATCAATGTGGTGGGCCTGTCCACCCTTTTGAGTGTCTCGACAGGAAATGGGTCAGGGTAACTCCGGTGGCGATAGTCCGATCCAAATATCCGGCTCATAGCAGACTCCCCGTCAAAGAAAAGGCCAACAGGGCGCCCAACAAAACTAGGGGGCTAAAGTTTTTGGCACTTTGCCCCCTTTCAGTATACTGGTGCATAAGTTCATTACAAAATATCGTCTCTGTCATTGAGACCCCAGGCTGATCCTTCTGAGAAGCAAAAGCGGATTCTCTTCGACTGCCCTTTCGCTTCTCAAGGTTACTCAGAAGGGCAGGATAGCCGGAGACCCGGCGTGAGCTTGGTGGGCGAGATAGGACTCGAACCTATGAACCTCACGGATGTGAGCCGTGCGCTCTGACCAACTGAGCTACTCGCCCATCTGGATTTCAATTATAACATCAACGCCCGAAAAATGCAAGTCGTTCTTGAATTAAACCCCAAAACGTGATAAAATGAGAAGGACTCTTTTTTCCAGGGAATTCCCCATGAACGCGGGCGTTCACCAGCGTTCGAAGGGGAGATAACGGGGGACATCCCCGAACCCCCGCCCTGAGGGGGCTATGTTCAGGAGAGGAGAAATGTTCAGACCTAAATTGGAATTGCTGGACCAGGAGACCATTGAGCGCATCGTGGCCGAAGCTTATGAATTGCTCTGGAACCCCGGCGTGCGCATCCACAGCGACGAGGCGCTGGGCCTCCTGGCCGACGCCGGAGCCACCGTAGATTTCAAAACCAGGGTGGCCCAAATCCCGGCGGAGCTGGCCCGCCAGGCGGTGGAGAGCGCACCGCCGTCTTTTCATCTCTACAATGCCCATGGGGAACCCGTGGTTCACTATGGAGGCGACGACGTCCAATTCGACCCCGGATCGGCAGCCATCCACATCCTCGATCACGGCGCAACCGGGTCGCGTCCACCCGTCACAGCCGACTTTGTCCGCTACATCAAACTGGCCGAGGTGTTGCCGGAGCTGGACGCAGTCAGCACGGCCCTGGTTTGTGCCGATGTGCCGGAGGGCATGGCCGACCTCTATCGTCTCTACCTGGCCCTTCGTTACACGGCGAAGCCGGTGGTCACCGGGGCCTTCGCTGTAGAGACCTGGTCGGTCATGCACGATTTGCTGGTGGCTGTAGCCGGCAGTGCCGAGACTCTGGCCGAGAAACCCTTGGCCGTCTTCGATGTCTGCCCCTCGCCGCCCTTGCTGTGGAGCGAGATCACCTGTCAGAACCTGATAGACTGCGCCCGCGCCGGTGTCCCGGCCGCCGAATTCGTCTCCATGCCCCTGGCCGGGGCGACCGGCCCCGTCACTTTGGTGGGGTCTGTGGTCCAACACACCGCCGAAAACCTCAGCGGCCTGACCATCCACCAACTGGCCAGGGCAGGCAGTCCTGTCGTCTGGGGCGGGTCGCCGGCCGCCTTCGACATGCGCACCGGCACGACACCCATGGGGGCTATCGAGACCCTGATGATAGATTGCGCCTACGCCCAGGTAGGCAAATATCTGAACCTGCCTACCCACGCCTACATGGGGATGAGCGACGCTAAGGTCGTTGACAGCCAGGCCGGCCTGGAGTCAGGGATCGGGACCATCATGGCTGCCCTGGCCGGGGTCAACATGGTTTCCGGGGCCGGGATGATGGATTTTGAGAGCTGCTTCAGCCTGGAGAAACTGGTCATTGACCACGAGATCATCGGCATGGCCCGCCGCCTGGTGCGAGGCATAGAATGCTCCGAGGAGCCCTTGGCCACAACTCTTATCCGGCAAGTGGGACACAAAGGCAACTTTTTGGTCACCCGACACACGCGCCAATGGTTCCAAAAAGAGCTGTTCATGCCCTCGGCGGTCATTGACCGGGACACCCGTCAGACTTGGGAGGAGAAAGGAGCCAAGGACGCCACCCAGCGCGCCCACGAACGGGTAGAAGAACTGATCGCCACCTATAAGCCCAGGGAGCTGCCTCCGGAAGTGAGCAGGGAACTGGAGAAAATTGCTCTGCGGGCGGCCAAAGCTGCCGGACTGAATAAGCTACCATGTAGACCCGACAGGTCTGCGGCTGAATAACATGAGAGGAATATGCCATGTCCAATGACGAGTTGTATCAAGCCATGAGCCAAAGCGTTATAGACGGTGAACCGGAGCAGGCCCAGGAACTGGCCCAAAAGGCCATCAGCCTGGGTCTGGAGCCGCTGGAAATGATCGAGCATGGATACACCTACGGTATGAAGGTGCTGGGCGACCTTTTCGCCCGGGGTGAAGTCTTTCTGCCTCACCTGGTCATGGGCGGGGAGGCCATGAAGGCAGCCATTGCCGTGCTGGAACCCGAGCTGGCCAAAAGGCAACGCCAGCGTCAGGTGTTAGGCAAGGTGGTCATCGGCACCGTACAGGGTGACATCCACGAAATCGGCAAGAGTCTGGTGGCTACCATGCTCTCGGTGCACGGTTTCCAGGTTTTTGATCTGGGGGTGGATGTGCCTATCTCTACCTTTGTGGAGAAGGCCAGAGAGGTGGGAGCAGACATTGTGGGACTTTCGGCTTTGTTGACCACCACCATGCTCAATCAGGGCAAGGTCATCGAGGCCCTTCAGGAAGCCGGGTTACGCCAAAGGGTTAAGGTCATTGTGGGCGGAGCTCCGGTGAGTCAGTCATGGGCCGAGCAAATCGGCGCCGACGGCTATTCTGAGAACGCCGTCGGAGCGGTGTCGCTGGCAAAGAAGCTCATAGGGAGCGGAAGCCCAGGGAGTAGCCTGCCCCCCGCCTCTGAGGATAACCAATGAGTGCCAGAACTCAGAAACGCATCAGCCAAGCAGTCTCGGCTCAGATCCGACCGGCTACCTTGCGTCAGACAGCCCAGGTTCGCTTTGCTGATGGCCAGGTTCTTGAGGGGCCTGTCGGGACACCTCTGGAAGCCTTTATGCAGGCTGCATTTCCCGAACGGTCGCTTTCCATCATGGCCGCCCTCGTCAACGGCAAACTGTGCGAGCTGACCTGCCCCATCACCTGCGATGCCGATGTGGTCCCCATTTCCATGGCCGACAGCGATGGTGCGCGCATCTATCGGCGCTCCCTCTCCTTCTTGCTGGTCACAGCCGTTCACGAGCTCTACCCGGAGGCGCGCATCGTCATTGACTATGCCGTACCTTTGGGAGGGTTCTTCTGCCAGGTGGAAGGCCGTGACCCGTTCACCCCCGCGGAGGTGGCCCTCATCGAACGCCGGATGTGGGACATCGTGAAAGAAGATGTGCCCATCTCTAAAGAACGAGTCCTCGTCACCGAAGCTATTGCTCTGTTCGAGGAGACAGGCTACGACGACAAGGTTCGGCTGTTGAAAAACCGCCGCAAGGAGGACCTGAAGCTATATGACCTGCACGGGGTCAAGAACTATTTCTACGGCTATATGGTTCCCTCCACAGGCTATCTGCGGACCTTCCGGCTGTGCCATCACCCGCCGGGTTTCATCCTCCAATATCCAACCCCCGAACATCCGACGGCTCTGCCCGCGTATCAAGACTACCCCAAGCTGACAGCCACCTTCCGTGAGTATGGGCAATGGTTGAAGGTCATGAAGGTGGACAGCGTAGCTGCTCTGAACGAAGCCATTGAGACCGGACGCATCCGCGAAGTGATCCTGGTGTCCGAGGCGCTTCACGAAGAGCGCATCGCAGCCATTGCCCACGAGATTGCCAACCGGAAGGGTCAGGTGCGGTTGGTGCTCATCGCTGGCCCGTCAGGCTCAGGCAAGACCACTTTCTCCAGAAGGCTCTCGGTGCAACTCATGGCCCATGGCCTCCGGCCGGTGCCCCTTGGCCTCGACGACTATTTTGTAGATCGGGAGAAGACCCCCCGTGACGAACACGGAGAGTATGATTTTGAGGCCCTCGCCGCGCTGGACGTGCCGCTCTTCAACGAGCAGTTGCTGGCTCTGATCGCCGGTCAGGAAGTGACCCTCCCCCGTTACAATTTCAAGACAGGGGAGCGGGAACGGGGACGGACGCTCTCCATCAGCGATGAGCACGTCATCCTCGTGGAGGGCATCCATGGCCTGAACCCTGCACTGGTGCCTGACGTTCCCCCTGAGCAGATCTACCGCATCTATGCCTCGGCCCTGACCCAGCTCAATATTGATCACCACAACCGGGTCTCGACCTCTGACACGCGGTTACTGCGGCGGATTGCGCGCGACGCTGCGCAGCGCGGCTATTCTGCCCAGGAGACCATCCAAATGTGGGGGAAAGTGCAGCGGGGTGAATGGCGCTATATCTTCCCCTTTCAGGAAAACGCCGACGCCATATTCAATTCGGCCCTGGTTTATGAGCTGGCGGTGCTGAAGCCCTTTGTCGAGCCGCTGCTGCGACAGGTGGAGCCAGGCACCATGGAGTACATTGAAGTCAAGCGGCTGCTGGCTTTCCTCGACTGGTTTCTCCCCTGCAGCTCCGACTTTATCCCCGATAACTCTATCCTGCGGGAGTTCATTGGCGGCTCGATCCTGCAGGACTTCATACCCACTCTGGGGAGTTGAGAAACTGATGCGGGCGATTTGAGCAAAATGCCTCCCTTTGCTATAATAGAACCACAATCAATTGTCTGGAAAGGAGACCTGCCTTGCGAGAACTCACAGACCGCGCTTTGAACCTGGCCGAGGTTCAGGGCGCCAGCTATGCCGACATCCGCATCGTGCGCCGGGAAAGCCAGGGCATCACCGTCAAGAACGGGGTGGTGGAGGCCCTCTCCATCTCTGAAGACCAGGGCTTTGGCGTGCGGGTGATCGTTGACGGCGCCTGGGGCTTTGCTTCCAGCGCTTATCTGGAACCCGCCGAGGTGGACCGGGTGACAGCCCTGGCGGTCCAGATCGCCAAAGCCAGCGCCCTGGTTAAGACCCGAGAGGTAGACCTGGGACCGCCGGTCGTTCACGTTGCAACCTACCGCACTCCAGTGCAAGTGGATCCCTTCCAGATCCCTTTGGAGCAGAAAATCGAGCTGCTTCTGGCAGCCGATGCCGCCATGCGCCAGGCAAAGGGTGTGAAAGTGGCCAAGGGCAATATGGCCTTCCTCCGGGAACACAAAACCTTCGCCAGTTCTGAGGGCTCTTTCATCGAACAGGAGATCATCGAAAGCGGAGCGGGCCTGGAGGCCACGGCGGTGAGCGAAGACGACGTACAGCAGCGTTCTTACCCCAATTCCTTTGGCCGCCACCAAGGGACAGCCGGCTACGAGTTCGTCATCGCCATGGACCTGGTCAACAACGCCGGGCGTATCGGCGAGGAGGCAACAGCTTTGTTGGCCGCTCCCCAATGTCCCAGTGGGACGATGAGCGTCATTCTGGGCCCCACGCAACTGGCCCTTCAAGTCCACGAATCCTGTGGCCATCCCATTGAATTGGACCGCGTCTTCGGCACCGAGGCTTCCTATGCCGGCACCAGCTTTCTGACCACGGAAAAACTGGGCCACTTTCGCTACGGCTCAGAGGTCGTCAACATCACCGCCGACGCCACCATACCCGGCGGCCTGGGCACTTTTGGCTACGACGACGAGGGAGTGCCGGCCCAAAGGACGCCCATCGTGCGCCACGGGATCTTTGTAGGCTACCTCACCTCGCGGGAGACGGCGGCCATGCTGGGCCAGATGAGCAACGGGGCCATGCGCGCCGACGGCTGGAACCGCATCCCCCTCATCCGCATGACCAACGTCAACCTGGAGCCAGGGGAGTGGAATCTGGACGACCTCATCGCGGATACTGAGGACGGCATCTACATGGAGATGAACAAAAGTTGGAGCATTGACGACAAGCGGCTCAACTTCCAGTTCGGCACCGAGATTGCGTATCAGATCAAGAATGGCAGGCTGGGCCAGATGTACAAGAACGCCACCTACACCGGCATCACTCCCCAATTCTGGGCCAGTTGCGACGCCATCTGCAACGAGAAGCACTGGCACGTGTGGGGCACACCCAACTGCGGCAAGGGGCAGCCCTCGCAGACAGCGCGGGTGGGCCACGGCACGGCTCCGGCCAGATTCAGAAACGTGCAGGTAGGGGTGATGAAATAGACGAAGACAGGAGGCGCGAAATCATGAGGGCGGAGAAGATCTATCCGATCAACCTGGAGGAGTTGGGCTCTAAGGGGGAAGAAATCTACAAGTTGATAAAACCCCAATTAGAGCCAGAGCATAAAGGAGAGATTGCCGCTATTGAGGTAGAAAGTGGAGATTACTTCCTTGGCAAAACGGTGATGGAAGCTGGGCGCAAGGCGAAGGAGAAATACCCTGACAAGGTGTTTTATTCCGTCCGCATTGGTTACCCTGTTGTGCATGTCTGGCGTTGAAGGAGAGGAC
>JBBIJG010000149.1:0-6588 GCA_037446095.1 Caldilineae bacterium | reverse complement strand
CTCCTCCAACTTTGTCATCTACGATGCGGCCGACCAACTGAGCCTCATCCGCCAGGCCCTCAAGGACCTTAACCTGGACGACAAAATCTACCAACCCCAGGCCATCCAGACCACCATCTCCAGGGCCAAAAGCGAGTTGATAGGCCCGGATGAGTACCGACCGCGGACCTACCGGCAGGAGGTGGCTGGTCGGGTCTACCAGCGCTATCAAGAACTCCTGGCCGCCAATTCGGCCCTGGACTTTGACGACCTGCTGATGTCAGCCGCGCGCCTGTTCAGGGAACACGAAGCGGTGCGGAGCAAGTACCAGCGCCGCTATCGCTTTATCCTGGTAGACGAGTTCCAGGACACCAACATGGCTCAGTATGAGTTGTTGAAACTCCTGACCGAAAAGCACCGCAACCTTTTCATCGTCGCCGATGAAGACCAGGCGATTTACTCGTGGCGAGGGGCTGATTTTCGCAACATCCAACGCTTCCGCGACGATTACCCCGAAGCCCGGATTGTCCTTCTGGAGAAGAATTACCGCTCCACCCAGACCATCCTGGACGCCGCCAAAAGCGTCATCGCGCGCAACGTCTACCGCACCCCCAAAGAACTCTACACCGATAAAGGGCAGGGGGTGCCTATCACCATCTTTGAGGCTTACAACGAGCAGGAGGAAGGCCAATACGTGGTGGACGAGATCCAGCGCCTGGTGGCCCAGGGGCTCTGCCGCCCCGGCGACTGCGCTGTCATGTACCGTACCAATGCCCAGTCCCGACCGATCGAGGACGCCTTCGTCTGGCGAGGGATGCCCTACAAACTGGTGGGGGCGACCCGCTTCTACGAACGCCGCGAGATCAAAGATGTCCTGGCCTATCTGCGCCTGATTCACAATCCCTACGACAACGTCAGCCTGATCCGGATCATCAACGTCCCCCCTCGGGGCATCGGCAGCAAGACAATAGCCCAACTGGAGAAACAGGCTGAGGAGATGGGAGGGACCATCTATGACGCCTTACAGGCGATCAAAGGAGCTGAAGCCCCTCTGCCGTCACGGGCCCGGCAAGCCCTGTTGGGATTTATGGCTTTGCTGGAGGACCTCATCGCGGCCAGTAAGAAGCTGGACCTGCTGGGGCTGCTGGACTTTGTCCTGACCCAGACAGACTACGCCGGTTATGTGCAGGATGGCACGGAAGAGGGCCAGGACCGCTGGGCCAACATCATGGAGTTGCGTACGGTAGCCAAAGAATACCTGGAGTTACCCACCGAGATGGCCTTGACCGCTTTTCTGGAAGAGGTGGCTCTGGTCTCCGATGTGGACAACCTGGACGAAAAGGTAGACGCACCCACCCTGCTGACCCTGCACATGGCCAAGGGCCTGGAGTTCCCGGTGGTCTTTATCGTGGGGATGGAAGAGGGTCTCTTCCCCCACAGCCGCTCTATGGATGACCCGGATCAGATGGAGGAAGAGCGCCGCCTCTGTTATGTGGGCATTACCCGGGCCAAAGAACGCCTCTATCTGGTTCACGCTTTCCGGCGCACCCTCTTTGGCCAGAGCGAGTTGGGCCAGCCTTCCCGCTTCCTCAGAGACATACCCGCCCATCTGGTTAAGGGCCTATCCGAAAAGTCCTCCGAGTAGGCGAAGGCTGGCTGGGCGGAGGCAATGCCTCTGATCTGGCCAGAAACCGTCTCCGAGGTCCGGGGCAAAACCGGCAATGGAGGGTGCAAAATCCGGCGACCTGTGATATAATTTTACCGCCTGAACGGATCTGGACAGGGAGGAATTCATGGACAACCTCAGGTTAATGCAGGAGCTACGGCTTGCTAACGAGAACAAGATCGTCATGCTGGTGATTGATGGTTTAGGAGGCTTGCCTGTGGAACCGGGCGGACCTACGGAGCTGGAAGCAGCCCGGACCCCCAACCTGGACCGCCTGGCTGCGGAAAGCCTCGGTGGGCTGAGCGTGCCCATTGGGCCAGGCATTACCCCAGGAAGTGGACCAGCCCATCTGGCCCTCTTCGGTTATGACCCGCTCCGATACGAGATCGGGCGGGGCGTGCTGGAGGCTTTAGGCATCGGCTTCGACTTGCAGGCTGAAGACATAGCCGCCCGAGGCAACTTTTGCACCGTGGACGAGAAGGGCCTCATCACCGACCGGCGCGCAGGGCGCATTTCCACTGAAAAGAACGCCGAACTTTGCCGGTTGCTCAGGAGCATTAAGCTGTCGCCCGAGGTCCAGGTCTTCGTAGAGACGGTCAAAGAACACCGCTTTGTCCTGGTTCTCCGAGGTGAGGGCCTGGCGGGAGGGCTGACAGAGACCGACCCCCAGCAATTGGGAGTGCCTCCACTCCCTGTGGAAGCTCTGGTGCCGGAGGCGGAGCGGACGGCGCAGTTATTTAACCAATGGATCGCCCAGGCCCGGATGGTGTTGGCTGACCAGCACCCGGCCAACATGGTCACTCTGCGTGGCCTGGCCAAAAACCCGGGCTTGCCGAGTATGAAGGAGGTCTACGGCCTGCGCGCCGCGGCAATAGCCAGCTACCCCATGTATCGGGGCGTAGCCAAGCTGGTGGGCATGGAGGTGCTGGATACAGGGGAGACTTTGGAGGCAGAGATTGAAACCCTCCGGACCCACTTCGCCGACTATGATTTCTTCTTCGTCCACATCAAACAGACCGACAGTGCCGGCGAAGACGGCGACTTCGAGCGCAAAGTTGCCATCATCGAGCACGTGGATGAGCTGGTGCCGGCCATCCTGGGCTTGAAGCCGGCGGTCCTGATCGTCACGGGTGATCATTCCACGCCAGCTCTGCTCAAGTCCCATAGCTGGCATCCGGTGCCCACGCTCCTCCACTCCCCTTATTGTCGCGCCGATCAGACTACCGAGTTCTCGGAGCGGGGCTGCAGTCGGGGAGCTCTAGGGTGTTTTCCCGCTATGGATCTGATGCCTCTGGCCATGGCCAATGCTTTGCGCCTGACAAAATACGGGGCGTGACGCTAACTCGAATTTGAGCCGGTGGGACGATGAAACGGAGTTGGAAAAAGCGATGGGCAGATGGGGGCGTGGCCCTCTTGCTGGCCTGTTGCTGTCTCTTTTTCTTTTGGCGCATCATCACACCTAACCTGGCTGACCGGGGCTCCTTCCCAAAGGGTGACTTTGCCGACCAGTTTTACGCCTTCGGGGTCTACGAAGCCCAACGGCTCTTCAGCGGCCAACTGCCCCTGTGGAACCCCTACACCTTCAGCGGCCATCCTTTCCTGGCCGACGTCCAGTCGGCCATCTTCTATCCCCCCAGCCTGATGACCCTCTTGCTCAGCTGGCCCTGGGGCTTTTCCCTTTTCGCCCTGGAACTGGAAGCTGTCTTTCATTTCTTTCTGGCGGGCCTGTTCACCTATCTCCTGGCTAAGCGCCTCCTCCGTGACCGCCGGGCCGCTTTGGTCTCTTCCCTGGTTTTCACCTTTGGAGGCTACCTGACTTCTTATCCCAGCCAGCAACTGGCCATCCTGGAAACCGACGTCTGGCTGCCCCTCATCCTGCTCCTCCTGGACATTGGGCTGGAGCGGCTCAAGGATAATACCTTTCAAATAAGAGTGTTGGAGTCGAGGCTTCAGCCGGAAAACACCCGCCTAAAGGCTCGACTCCAGCCCTATTTAAAAAGTATTGGGCTCAAGGATTGTCCCTCGGGCCGGGGATTTCTGCTCCCCATTACCCTTGCCGGCCTGGCCTTTGGTCTGGCGCTTCTGGCCGGGCACCCCCAATCGGCCATGTACGTCTTCTACGTCTCAGCCATTTATTTCGCTTTCCGGGCCTTCACCAACAAGGTACGATGGCAGTCAGCGGTGACGGCCTTCAGCCTCTTTGTCCTGCTCGGCTTGGGTCTGGCCACTGTCCAACTCCTGCCCAGCCTGGAGTACATGCGCCTCTCCGCACGGGCGCAGGGCCATTACCGCGAGATGTCAGGGGGCTTCCCCCGCCAGGACCTTATCCAGGTGCTCCTGCCGGGTTCCATCAGCGTCATGTCGCCCCTGTACCTGGGCGTTCTCCCCCTTCTCCTGGCCGTTCTGGCCCCTCTGTTGAAGAGAAACCGGGAGGTGCTCTTCTGGACCTGTCTGGCCCTTGGGGCATTGCTCCTCTCCTTTGGAGGCAACACCTTTGCCTACAGTCTTTTTTACCTCTTCGTGCCCGGCTTTGCCATCTTCCGCTCCCAGGAGCGGGCGGCTTTTGTCTTCAGCTTTTCCATGGCGCTTTTGGCCGGCTATGGGGTGCGAACGCTGACCCAGGCCATGCCCAAACCGGTCAAGGCTCGCTTCTATGGCTTCTACCGCTTCGCATCCTATCTGCTTTGGGGCGCCTTGGGCCTGGTTTTCCTTACTTTCTACGGTTTTGTGGACACCGGACAGGTGGCAGGGAGCACCTTAAGCGAGGCCCTGGAACGCAGCATCCTGCTGGTGGTTCTCCTCACGCTTAGCCTAGGCCTCCTCTATCTGCGGCTGCGGCGCCTCGTCCGGGAGCGGCTGCTGACAGGCCTTTGCGTCATCCTGACCATTTTGGACCTTTTCACCGTCAACTGGAAGAACAACTTACAGGAGGCCCGACCCGAAGAGCAATACGGCCCCACGCCGCTGATCCAGATCTTGCAAAGGGACGGAGAAGTCTTTCGCGTCTACAACGAGTGGCGCCTGCCCGGCAACTACAGCTGTGTCTACGGCCTGGAGGACATCTGGGGGGCCAGCCCCCTTTACCTGAGACGATACGAAGAACTGGTGTACAGGCTGCCCATCGAGCGGGTGTGGCAACTGCTGAACGTTAAATACGTCATCACCTGGCGCAAAGCGCTGCTCCCCGAGACAGAAGTGCTTTACGAGGAGCCAAAGGGACCAGACACGACCTACTTGCATCGCCTCAAGGAATACGGGCCCCGCGCCTACGTCGTCCATCAGGTCGAGGTGATCGAGAAGGATGAAAAAGTCCTGGAGCGTCTGAGGGAGCCGGAGTTCGACCCCCGGCGCGTGGCCATCCTGCCACATCGGCCTGACCTGGCTCTGCCCTCCCAGGTGGAAGGCGAATCTTCGGCTGTGATCCTTGAGCGCCAGCCGGAGCGGATGGTAGTGGATGTGGACATGGCCGCCGATGGGCTGCTGGTCCTGAGCGAGGTCTACTATCCCGGCTGGCGGGCCTATGCCGACGGAGAGGAAGTGCCCATCTACCGGGCCGACCACGTGCTACGGGCTGTGCCGCTCCGAGCCGGACATCACCGGGTGGAGATGGTCTTTGACCCGCTGTGGCCCAGAGTGGGGCTGGCTGTCTCAGGTGCTACACTACTCCTGGCGATAGTCTTAATCGGTGTGGCGGCCAGGCGCACCGCTTCGCTGAGATGCCCCATGCGTCCCGCTCCTGCTGAAGATAGACCGTCGTATCCAGGCCCTCCCACACCTCCCGGTGTAAGCCGGCCAGATGGGTAGCATAATCTTTGGGCTGAGGAGCAAAGCCTGTGCGTATCGGCATCAACGCCTTTTACCTTGGCGCAGAGACAACGGGCAGCGGCCAATACATTAACCACCTCATCCGCCAGTTGACGCGACTAGAGGCCGAAAACGAATACGTACTCATTCCCCCATCACGTTTCACACTTCACGCTTCACGCATCACGCATCTTGCCTCCTGCCTCCTGCACCCCGTCTCCACCCCCTTTGACTCCCTCAGCGAGAACCTGGCCAAGCTCTGGTTTGAGCAGGTTGCCTTTCCTCGCGCCTCTCGCCGTCGAGGTGTTGATCTGGCCCACGTCCCTTACTTTGCTTCTCCCCTTTTCCCCACCACACCGACCGTGGTCACTGTCCATGACCTCATTCCCATGCTCCTGCCTGCCTACCGGGGCTCGATTGGGGTGCGCCTCTACACCCGCCTGGTAGCCGCCGCGGCCAGGAAGGCTGAGATGGTGCTCACCGACTCCCAGGCATCCAAGCGAGACATCGTGCACCTGCTGGGCATCCCGGCGGAGCGAGTGCGCGCCATCTATCTGGCCGCCGACGACCTCTACCAGCCGGTTCGGGACGAGCACCGCCTGACCAGGGCCCGTCAAAGGTACAACCTGCCTCAACGCTATTTCCTCTACCTGGGCGGCTTCGACCAGCGCAAAAACGTGCCGACTTTGCTGAAAGCCTTTGCGCCGCTGGCAAAAGAGCCGAGAGCCTTTCTGGTCATAGCGGGCCGGCTGCCGGAAAAGGGCTCGGACTTTTTTCCCGATCCACGGCCTATCGTCCAGGAACTGAGGATAGAGGAAAAGGTGATTTTCACCGGTTGGGTGCCGGAAGAGGACAAACCAGCCCTCTACAGTGGAGCGCGGGCATTCGTCTTTCCCTCTCTCTACGAAGGCTTCGGTCTGCCGCCGTTGGAGGCCCTGGCCTGCGGCACCCCGGTCATTGCCTCCAATCGAGGATCGTTGCCCGAGATCGTGGGCGAGGGGGGCCTGCTGCTGGACCCGGACGATGCAGAGGGACTGAGCGGGGCCATGGAGAAACTGCTGGACGACGATGCGCTGTGGGGGGATCTACGACGAAAGGGGCTGGCCCATGCAGCCAGGTTCCGTTGGGAGAAGACGGCA
>JBBIJG010000148.1:0-6601 GCA_037446095.1 Caldilineae bacterium | reverse complement strand
CCGGCGACAGGGACCCTTACACCCATCGTGACCAGCCAGGATGGGCGCACCTTGAACATCACCGAAACGCTGCGTCTGGTCAATGCCCAGGCTGTCACCGAACAGCGCCAGGTCCTCCTCCCCCTGACCGTAATCAAGCCCCAGGTGACCACGGAAAACCCCGAGAGCCTGGGCATCAAAGAGTTGGTCAGCGAAGCGACAACCTCTTTCAAAGGCTCATCCTCAGGGCGAGTACGCAACATTCAGGCAGCGGCTGCCCGCTTCCATGGCCTTGTCATCCCGCCTGGAGGGACCTTCTCCTTCAACGAGCATCTAGGCGAGGTCAGCGCCGCCACCGGTTATGAGGAGTCCATCATTATATGGGGCGACCGCTCGGCAGTCGGCATCGGCGGCGGTATCTGCCAGGTCTCCACCACCGCCTTTCGCGCCGCTTTCTGGGCTGGATATCCCATCACCGAACGATGGGCTCATGGCTATCGCGTGAGCTGGTATGAGCCCCCTATTGGCCTGGATGCGACCGTCTATGCAGGCCAGGCCGATCTCAAGTTCGTCAACGACACGCCCCACTACCTGCTGATCGAGACGGAAACAAACCTGAAAGCAGGTACCGTCACCTTTCGCTTCTACGGCACCAAGACAGGCCGCACCGTGGAGATGGAAGGACCTTTTGAGGCCAATGTGATACCCCATGGCCCAGACATCTATCGGGAAGACTCGACTCTACCTAAGGGCACCGTTAAACAGATTGATTGGGCGCGAGATGGCGTGGATGTGACCGTGTACCGTATCGTTAAAAAGGGTGACCAGGTCCTTTGGAAGGATACTTTCTTCAGCCGGTACAGGCCCTGGCGGTCGGTCTACCTGGTCGGCACCGGAGAAGGTAGCGACAGGGAGTAGGGAACCAGGAGGGGGATTGTGGCTGGAGAGAAAGTGCTGGTTATTGATAGCGAACAGGACACCCTTCAGTTCCTGACAGAAAGCGTTCTCCGTCCCCATGGCTATTCTTACTCCGTGGTCAACGACGGCGAGGAAGGCTTGCGCCTGGCTTTGGAGGAGGAGCCAGACCTGATCCTCGCCGACCTGAGAACGCCGGGAAGGTCGGCCCTGGAGATCCTGGAGACCCTGCAAGCTGAAAGGCGTGATATTCCCGTCATCGTGATGGCCCTTCATGGCTCTGAGGAGACGGCGGTCCAGGCTTTCCGGCGGGGGGCAAAGGACTATGTGAACAAACCCCTTCAGGCAGAAGAGGTGCTGACGGCCATGGACCGCGCCCTGGCCGCAAAGCAGCTCCTGAGCCTGGAAGGGAAGGATATAGACCAGCAATTGGAGCGCAGGGTAAAGGAACTCAACATCCTCTATGGCATCGGGAAATCGGTCACTTCGTTGCTGGACCTGGAAAAGGTGCTCAACCGTATTGTGGAGGCGGCTGTCTTTGTCACCGGCGCAGAAGAAGGCTCCCTGTTGCTGATAGATAAAGAGACAGGCGAACTGTACCTGCGGGCCGCACGCAACCTGGGAGAAAAATTCGCCCGGGGGTTCAGGCTCAAGGTCGAGCACAGTATCGCCGGCCAGGTCGTCCAGACGGGCGAGCCTATCCTCCAAAGCACCCAGGCCGAGGAGACGCTCAAAGTCAAAACGGGCTATCTGGTCAAATCTCTGGTCAATGTGCCCCTGAAAGTTAAAGATGAAGTCATCGGTGTCCTGGCAGTCAACAACAAGATTTCTCCCAGGCCCTTCACCGACAACGATGTCCACCTCCTCTCCGCCCTGGCTGACTATGCCGCCATTGCCATCGTGAACGCTCAACTCTATGAGGAGACCAAGCGCTGGAGCAAGGAGTTGGAGCAGAAGGTTGAAGAAAGGACCCAGGAGCTACGTGCTGCGCAGGAGCAACTGCTCCAAGCGGAGAAACTGGCCGCGATCGGGCAATTGGCAGCCGGGGTAGCTCACGAAATCAATAACCCCATGGGGGTCATCCTGGGCTTTGCCCAGGGGATCCTGAAGACGCTCCCCCCGGATGACCCTCTGCGAAAGCCCCTGATGACCATAGAGAAGGAAAGCCTGCGTTGCAAGCGCATCGTCCAGGATCTGCTGGATTTCGCCCGCCGCTCCGAGCCTGCCTTCCGCCTAACCAACATCAATGAGCTGATTGATGCCTCCTGCAGCCTGGTAGAGCATCAAACTTCCTTCCAGAACGTCAGGCTGGTCAAAAGCTATGAGCCCGCTTTGCCTTCTATCATGGCCGATCCCCACCAACTTCAGCAGGTCTTCATCAACGTCATCCTCAACGCCTATCAGGCTATGCCCCATGGAGGCACCCTCTACATCACCACCAGGGCAGAGGGCCCGGAATTGCAGGCCATATTTACCGATACCGGAACAGGCATCCCCCCTGAAAACGTCCAACACATCTTCGACCCCTTTTTCACCACCAAGGAAGTAGGAGAGGGAACGGGGTTGGGACTCTCTGTCAGCTACGGCATTATTAAAGCACATGGCGGGGACATCGAAGTGGAAAGCCAGACGGGTAAAGGGACCACCTTTGTCATCAAATTGCCCCTTGAGCAATCCAGAACCGTTTAGGGAGGAACATCATGTATGGAGAAATCCGTCTTTTCAGCGGTACGGCCAACCGACCTTTGGCTGAGGAAGTCGCCAGATACCTCAATGTACCCCTGGATGGGGTGGACATTATTGAATTTCCCAATGAAAATATCTTCATTAAACTCCACCGGAGCGTGCGCGGGCAGGACGTGTTCATCATCCAGCCAACCTGCTCACCGGTGAACCGCAACATTATGGAACTGCTCATCATGATTGACACCTTGAAGCGGGCTTCAGCCGAGCGCATCACGGCGGTGATTCCTTTCTATTCCTATGGCCGAACGGACAAGAAGGACCAGCCCCGCGTCCCCATCACCGCCCGCCTCATTGCCGATTTGATTACCGTGGCCGGAGCTAACCGTTTCGTAACCATAGACCTCCATGCCGGTCAAATCCAGGGCTTCTTCAGCATCCCCGGCGATGAACTGACAGCCTTCCATCTTCTGAGTGACTACTTCCTGAAGAAAAATTTGTCCAACGCCGTCATCGTGACAGCCGATCTGGGCTTCGCCAAAAAGGGTCGAAATTTTGCCGAGAAACTACAACTGCCGATGGCTTTCGTCGAGAAGCGCCGGATCGGAGCAAATAGCAAAGCGATCACTCTCATTGGTAACGTGCAGGGAAAGGATGTCCTCATTGTAGATGATGAAGTGGACACAGCGGGTTCTGTGGTTGAGGCCGTTAACCTGGTTAAAGAACATGGAGCAGAAGACATTTACCTCTCCTTCACCCATCCTGTTCTCTCCCCTCCGGCAATCGAACACCTGCGCCAGCTCCCCATTAAAGAAATGGTGACCACCAATACCATCCCCATTCCTCCTGAAAAGATGCTGCCCAACATGATCGTCCTCTCCGTCGCTCCCCTTTTGGGCGAGGTCATCCGGCGCATCCACAAGGGGATTTCGGTTGGAGAATTGTTCAACGAGTAGAGGGCCAGTATGGTTGAATTGATCAACCCCTATGATACAGTCCACGAAGGACACGAAGGGCAAAGGGCACAAAGGCCAGTATGGTTGAATTGATCAATCCCTATGATACCAGCCGCCCGGTGAGCGACGAGAAGATGTTCTTCGGCCGGGATGACGTCCTGGCCTGGATCAGGGAAAACCTGGTCGGTGGCCGGCGGGTCCTGGTCATCCATGGACCACGGCGTATCGGCAAAAGCTCCCTGCTGCGGCAGCTCGCCTTCCATCTCCCGCCAGG
Organism: Caldilineae bacterium; assembly: GCA_037446095.1. Classification (GTDB taxonomy): domain Bacteria; phylum Chloroflexota; class Anaerolineae; order E26-bin7; family E26-bin7; genus E26-bin7. The sequence continues at coordinate 2,794 of JBBIJG010000148.1, read as the reverse complement.
CTATATCCCTGTCTTCCTGGACCTGCGGCATACAAGGCAAGAGAACCTGCCGGCCTTACTCTGGCAGGTGGGCGTTGAGGTGGCCTCAAAGTTACGGGAGCTCCACGGCTGCCCCCTGGCCGAACCCGCCCTGGAGGCGATCCAGAAAGACCCGGCCTACCTGGCCAGCCATTTCTTCCCTCAGGTACACCAGATGCTGGACGATGAGCAACTGGTATTGCTGGCCGATAACGTGGATGCTCTGGCCGAACCCCGCAGGCCAGACCCCGCGAAATCTGGGGCCGAGGGCGCGCCACAAGCTCAAGAGGCCGGGGTGCTGGCTCCGGCCTTTCTCTCTTCCCTGGCGGATGCGTTCAAGGACAAACCCTGGCTCAGACTGATCCTGGCCCTCCGCAACCCGGAGCACCTCGCAGAGGGGCTTCCCCACCTGTTGGCTACAGCCGCCTACCGCAAACTCGGCTCCCTGACAAGCCCAGAAGCGTCCAGGCTCATCCGGGAGCCGGTGAGCGGCGTACTGGACTATGATGTGGGTGTGGCCAGGCGCATCATGGAGTTGACCTCAAACCACCCTTACTTTATCCAGCTTTTCTGCTACACTCTCTTTAACCGCTGTGCCAGGACTGGGCGGGCGACCCTCTCGGATGTAGAAGGGGCTGTGGACGAATTGCTAGCACTGGGTATCCCCGACTTTCACGAACTCTGGGCAGCCTCCTCGCCGCAGGAGAAAATCATTCTGGCTACCCTGGGAGCTTTGCGTGGAGGGCACGGGATCGCCACACGGCAGGACATCAGCAGCGCCCTGTCCAGGCGAGGCATACGGGCAGAACCAAAAGAAGTAGCCGAAGCCCTGGACTCACTGGTAGCACGGGACATTCTGGAACGTCTGGGGGCTTTCAGTTACAGGTTCCACGTAGATTTGTTGCGAATCTGGCTGGGCAGAAGCAAAAGACCGGATGAGGTCTACCGGGAAATCCGATGGCCTGTCAAAGCCAAGCTGGCCGAAGCTCAGCAGCCAACCGGCATACAACGGAGCGAGGTGCAGACCCTGGCCGGACCCGAAACCCATCCCTGGTGGGCCCGCTGGGTCATCGTCATGCTAGCTTTTGCCGCCGTATTGTTGGGTTCGCTGGCAGTCTCCTCCTGGCTCGCCAGGAGAGGAATGCTCAGGGGAGTGCCTACCCCCACCAGCCCTGTGGCCACCGCCACCACTCCGAGGATGCGTCCGACTTTCACTCCGACCTTCGCTCCAACGCCCACGCGCCCCATCGTGATAGTCCGCACCATACCAGCCATCGCCTACATGTGCAAAGAGAAAAGAAATGAGCCCTGGCAGATCTGCGCCGTGGATGCCGAGGGCGCTAATGTCACCCTTCTGACCGACAGCGCCGGGGACGACATGACCCCGGCCTGGTCCCCCGATGGGGAGCACATCGTCTTTGTTTCTACCCGCGATGGGAACCGTGAGATTTACGTCATGGACGCCGATGGGCGTAATCAGCGCAACCTGACTGACCACCCGGCCGAGGATTGGATGCCCGCCTGGTCCCCCGACGGAGAGCGGATCGCTTTTGTCTCCTACCGGGACGGCAACTGGGAGATCTATGTCATGGGAACCGACGGTTCAGGCGTGACCAGGCTGACCGAAGAGAAAGCCGACGACTGGACCCCCTCCTGGTCGCCTGATGGCGCCGAGATCGCTTTCTCTTCTACCCGAGATGGCAACTGGGAGATATACGTTATGGACAGCAACGGCTCCCTGCCCGTCCGGCTGACCGAGCATCCAGCTAACGACCTCGCTCCTGTCTGGTCACCCGATGGGCAATGGATCGCCTTTGAATCCACCCGTGACGGCAATTCAGAAATCTACGTCATGGACCGCAATGGAGAGCAGTTGAGGAATCTGAGCAACAACCCCATGGCTGATGACCATGGGCCCAGTTGGTCGCCCGATGGAAACCGGATTGTCTTTTATTCCATTCGTGATGGGGACTGGGACATTTATGTCATGAACCGTGCCGGAGGGGAAGTCGTCAATTTGACCCATAACGAGACGAATGACCAGGCTCCGGCCTGGCGGCCTTGAGGTCTCCCTGGCTGGCCAGGCCCCCTGCAACCTCTCCCCCGTCAATCACAAAATAATGCCCGGTGATAAAGGCAGCCTCGTCGGAGGCGAGAAAAGCAAAGAGGGCCGCCACTTCCTCCGGCTGGCCCAGGCGGCCCAGAGGGATCTTGCTGGCACAGGTGCACAGCATCTCCGGCGTGTATTCCGCTTCTTGCATCGGCGTCAAAATGTAGCCCGGGCAGACGCAGTTGACGCGCACTGTAGGGGCCAGTTCCAGAGCCATGGAGCGCGTCAGCTCGATGACCCCCGCTTTGGAGGCGTTATAGTCGGCATAGTAATGATAGCCCATCAAGCCATTGGTCGAGCCCATGTTCAGAATCACGCCACCACCTCCAGCCAGCATCCGCCGTGCCGCCTGTTGGGCCACGAAAAACACACCGTTGAGGTTAACGTCCATTACCTGACGCCACTCCTGGGGCGTGATGTCCAGGAAACGGTGTCGGATGCTGATCCCGGCGTTGTTGATCAGCACATCCAGCCCTCCCCACAGGCTATCCAATTTTTCAAAAGCCCATGCGACAGCTTCCACATCCGAGACGTCAGTGCAAAGAGTGCCGCTCAGCGCCGGGTGTTCGTGTGCGAACTGCTGCAGCGCCACCTCGTCGCGGTCCAGCACAATGACCCGTGCGCCCTCTTCCAGGAAGCGCAAGGCCGTGGCGGCACCGATACCAC